>NZQU01000086.1 GCA_002696025.1 Crocinitomicaceae bacterium | reverse complement strand
TATCAGAATTTATTTTTTTTAAATGGCATTATTAAGAAAATAAGCAGTCTTTCAGTACCCACTCTGATTACTGGAGAAAGCTACCGATCTTTTATTGAAGTATTAATTCAACTTTATCAACTCAATAAATTAGAAGAAAAGTTGATTTCTGATAATTTAATTTCTGGAAATAGTTTTGAAAAAATTGAAATTACACCTCACTCCAGTGAATTCATAAAACTATATGAAAACATTTCAAAAATTGAACTAAGCTCCTCTAGATATAGTATGTATCCTCAACTTACAGAAGAGTTAATCTCAGAAATAATAGATGTTGAAGCCTATAATCAATTCGAGGAAGCTGAAATAGTGAGTCTTAAAAATCATGATTATTTTGTTGCCTGCGGATTTTGCCCTCAAATATCATCAACCAGAGAATTACCTCATCCTATAATCTACACATTCTTAAGATCAGCTTTAATTCATCACGAAAAGTAATCTGAATAAATCAAGAAAAAACCTTTTCTTTCCAATTTTTCCATTTGTATATTTTTGAAAAAACAAAGATCAACAGAGGTTGAATAATTAGTAAAGTTGCTATAGCATCCCAAGTAAAGGTTGGTGTCGAATAATCAATAAATACTGCATCTGTTCTAAATACCTGCCAATCATTAGTAATCATAATAGAAGTAAAAAAGTTATTAGCTGCATGATAACCCATTGCCAACTCAATTCCATCATCCATAAGAGTAATCAAGCCCAAAAATATACCTGTAATTAAATAATATAAAATTAAAATATTACCTATCTTCTGGACTTCTGGATTAAAAATATGGAGCAATGCAAAAGCTAAAGAAGTCATTAAAATTGTAAGCAATCCATTTTTAATAAATGGATGAATTCCCTGTGACATATATGACCTGAAAAACAATTCTTCAGTTGTGGTTTGAATAGGAATGAAGACAATTGAAATGAAAAATAAAGGAATGAACTTTTGAAGATCAAAGTTTAAAACAATTTCATCTGAACCTATAATGGTAAATCCTAAAATAATTGACATTCCAATCATCCAAATTATAAAAGAGCTCAAAACTCGTTTCCATCGGAAATGACTAAAATTATTAAATAGAGAAAGGAAAGGCCTTTTATGAAAAAACTTAATTCCTATCCATAAGCTAATAAAAACCAATAGAAATGGAAATAAAATATGTAGCAAGAACCTAGATTTACCAAGAATTTTAATCATGTCATTCATAGAGGTGAACTGACTAAATGAATATCCATGAAATTTTAGATCTAATAAGAGTGGCACAGACCCTAAAAAACCATATGAAATCAAAATACAGCATATGGTTAAAATGTAAGAAGTTGTCGAATTAGTTCCTCTTAAAGCATTGTAGAAAAAACCAGAATTACTCATGAAAACATTTGCTTCATTTTAGAAAAGAAACCTTTTGCATCAGGATTTTCAGATGGATTAAAGTTTTTAGCATCTCTAAATGACTCAATGATGGATTTTTCATCTTTTGATAGCTTTGTGGGAGTCCATACATGAATGTGAACAAATAAATCTCCCTTTCCATAACCTTGAATTTGAGGAACACCTTTGGATCGCAATCTAAATACTTTTCCACTTTGAGTTCCAGGTTCAATTTTAATTTTAGATTTACCGGTTAAGGTTGGGATTTCAATTGAAGAACCTAAAGCCGCATCAACAAAACTTATAATCGCATCATAATGAAGATTTTCTCCATCTCTTCTTAAGTTTTCATGTTCTTTCTCCTCAATTACAATAATTAAATCTCCAGGAATACCATCAAAAGGTCCTGCATTTCCTTTACCTGTAACACTTAATTGCATTCCATCAACAACTCCAGCGGGAATATCTAGATCAATAATCTCTTCTTTTCTAATCAAGCCATTTGAATCAGCACCAGATGGTTTTTTATCTATAAACTTACCACTACCCTGACATGTATTACATACAGATTGAGTTTGCATGGCTCCTAGAAATGTTTGAGCCATTCTTGTAATTCTTCCAGATCCTTTACAACTTTCACAAGTTTTATAAGTAACACCAGATGCATTTACGAGTTTATTAAGCTTTATTTTTTTACTAACCCCCTCTGCTATTTCCTCTAAAGAAAGCTTCATTTTTACTCTTAAGTTGCTTCCTTTAACCGTTTGTGATCTTCCTCTACCACCACCAAAACTACCGCCACCAAAAGAATCCCCAAAAATACTTCCGAATTGAGAGAATATATCATCCATATTCATTCCGCCACCACCGAAACCTCCCTGCCCCATTCCTGCATGACCAAATTGATCATACTGTTGACGCTTCTGGGGATTATTTAATACTTCATATGCCTCTGCGGCTTCTTTAAATTTTTCCTCAGCTTCTTTATCATCTGGATTTTTATCCGGATGGTATTTAATTGCCAACTTTCTATAGGCTTTCTTTAACTCGGATTCACTTGCCCCTTTAGAAACACCTAAAACTTCGTAATAATCTCTCTTTTGACTCATAATTTAACGGGCTTATTGTCCAACAACTACCTTTGCAAATCGAATAACCTTGTCATTAAGATAATATCCTTTTTCAATATCTTCAATAACCTTACCTTTCATTTTTTTTGAAGGAGCAGGAATATTTGCAATTGCTTCATGAATTTCGCTATCAAAAGTTTCACCGTTGGTAGACATTACCTTAAGACCTTTGGAATTTAAAATCCCTTTAAATTTTGTATAAATTAAGTTGAAACCTTCTTTAACACTTTCAACTTCACTTGCTTCTTTATTTGAATCAATTGCTCTTTCAAAATCATCTAAAACAGGAAGTAAATCTTTAAGAACCCCTGAACTTGCAGAACCAATCAAATCAATTCTTTCTTTACTCGTTCTGCGTCTGAAATTATCAAACTCAGCATGCAATCTCAAGTAACGATCATTAAGTTCATTGAATTTGTCCTCAGCAGATGCTTCAGCGTCTTTTTTAGATTCAGTTTTGGTTTCAACTTCCTCATTATTTTCAACTTTCACATTTTCTGCTTCAGTATTCGTGTTTTTTGTGCTTTTTGCAGTTTTTTTCTTTGTTTTCACGTTTTCAAATTTTGATAAAAAAGACTACTCAAATATAGAGCCATAAATAAAAGGAAGACAGCGTGTCAGTANAGAGTTAAAAATTATGCACTTTTGTCANAAAAATATTATCATATGACACAAAANTTTGTAAATGATAATCATTAACTTTGNTATATGCCAATCTATTCATTTAAAGGATTTAAACCCATTATTAAATCAAGTAGTTTCATTCATCCAACAGCATCTGTTATTGGAGATGTTCATATTGGAGAAAATGTTTATGTAGGTCCAGGAGCTGCCATTCGTGGTGATTGGGGCACAATTGTTATTGAGGATGGCTGCAACATCCAAGAAAATTGTATCATTCATATGTTTCCAGGAATTACAGTTACCTTACATAAAGGTGCTCATATAGGACATGGGGCTGTTCTACATGGCGTTACAGTTGGAGAAAATTGCCTAATTGGTATGAATGCTGTATTAATGGATGAAGTGGTACTAGAAAAAGAATGTATTGTTGGGGCTCTTGCTTTTGTTAAAGCAAAATCTACTTTTGAATCAAGAAGTTTAATTGTAGGAAATCCTGCAAAAAAAATCAAAACCATTTCTGATGAAATGATTAATTGGAAAACAAAAGGAACCAAACTATACCAACAACTTCCAAAAGAATGTTATGAAAGCCTTGAAATTTGTGAACCACTAAGAATCATAGATGAAAACAGACCCAAACATTCAAAAAATTACCAAATCTGGGAAAAATAAAAAACTGTAACTTTAATTATAACAATAACTTATAAAGTTTTAGCATCATAATATGAACAAAGTACTACAAGTAATTCTGTGTTTTATATTTTTTCAGTTCATCTCTTATTACAGCATCTCTTGTTGTGCCGAAAACAATCACCGCCTTTTCCCCATTGGAGAATTAGACAAGAATGTGATTTTTATTGAATTTGATTTCTTTCGAAACTGCAGTCATGCAGGGATGGGTAAAAACAATACTTTTCGAATAAGTGGAAGAATTAACTTGGTTTCCAAATCTATTGATTCTGATTCGATCATTTTCATTCAAAACATCGATACGCTTCAAAAAATAATTGAATGTCAATGTGTCTATCCTAATCAATATAAAAAAAGCAAGTACGATTCCATTTTGGAAATCTATTATTTAAAAGCTTTAAAAGTTGCAAAAGCTAAAAAAGGATTTAAAATAGCCAAAACAAAAAACATCATTTTTAACGACATTGTTAATACTCAAATAACACAAAATGATACCTTATATCTTTTAAAATACAAGGATTTACTTGATATTGATTTAGATAATTTATCGTATATCTCTTCAGTTCCAGAAAAGGTTATTGAAACAAGAACATATCAAACATTAAACTATAAAATAATTGTAGTTAGATTATCTGCAGCTTTATTAAGTAAAGAAGCGATTAAGCACAACAAAAAAAGATTTAAAAAAATCAAAACTGCTTTTTGGAAAGAAAAAGCTACTTGGCATGGAATGGTCATTGATTTTGTTATTATCCGAGATAAAAATTAATCATAAATGAACCGTTAAATAATCTTTTCAACCTTTAAATAATTGTTTTGAGCAATTGCTATAAATACAAGCTATATTTGGTTAAATATTTAATCAAATGATTAAAAAACATCTATATAATTGGAAAGCACTCTTATTAATTCCACTATTAATATTTTCTTTTTTTATCTATAAAGGCTTTTATCCATCAGAGAATTTTTATCGAGAAGAATTTAAGGACGCAACTGGACTAGAATTACCAAAAAGTGTAAAATTTATTTCCAAAACAGCTACTTATCCAGATTTTCAAGGTGAATATCAGTCTAGATCTATCATTAATGTTGGAAAGGAGTTTTACAAACACTTATATAAACAATTAAAAACAAAAGGGTTTTCGGAAGAAAAGTTTTTATCTTATAATGAGAAACACAAGCAAAAAATAAAACATTTGTTGTCATTAGAAAACTGGGATTCAAAGCCTCTTATTAAATGTTACTATATTGGTTTTTTTGCAGATCAAGAATCTATTTGTGTGGAACTTATAAAAATGTAAGTTAGAAAGGTACAGTCTTTGTTAATCAAACAAGAACAATTCAAAACAATATGACCCCTTTTAAAATACAAGATCCTTGTTCAAAAAAATGGGATTCAATGAAAATTGAAGTCGATTCTAGATTTTGCAAGCATTGCGAAAAAAATGTGATTGATTTCACTCAAAAAACCAGAACCGAAATTCTTGAATACCTTTTAACAAATAACAATAAAAAGATCTGTGGACGTGTCTATTCTTCTCAAATTGACTTTTCAAAAAACGATTTAATAGTTCATATTAACCTTCTGGAAAAAAAACACAAAAACAGAAACTTATCATTCTTCTTATTAGCTGCCAGCACATTATTTCTTCTAAGTTGCGAAAACAACGAAATAGAACAACCATTAAAAGAAGAGATAAAAATAGAAGAAACAAAACAGCAAACGGACTCTAAAGTAAAAACAGACACATCAAAAACACCTGATAAAGATGAAAAAAAATCAAGAATAAAAGTAATTGATCAAACTATTGTTCCTACGCCACCTATATTAGGTGACATAGATATAATTGATACATGTAAAGTAGATATTTACTGTGATACGATGCCCGAATTTAAAGGCGGAATTGACAGTTTAAGCGTTTTTATCAAAAATAATTTAGAATACCCTAAATGGGCAAGTAAAAAAAATATTCAAGGAAGAGTTTTTGTTTCATTTATTGTTGATGAAAATGGAGATATAAAAAATGCTAAAATTTTAAGAAACGAAGCAGATCCTCGACTGGATAAATATGTTTTGAAAGTTATTTATAAGATGCCTAAATGGACTCCGGGAATCTTAAATGGTAATTACATTGCAATTAAAATGACTCTTCCTGTTAACTTTCAATTGGATAAATAAGATCTTGATTAAATCAACTTTTTAGTAGACCTATTTTTCTAAAAACATCATCGATGTAATCACTTAAATCAGAAATCCATCTGAGTTTATATACAGGAAGTATAAACAGAACCAAAGGAACTATTAATGAAATACCAATTTGTAAAAATCCATCAGTTATAGAAACCAAAGCGAAGCATGAAATAAACATTACGGCAGATAGGGTAAGGATTTTAAAAAAGTTGGTATCAAATGGATGTAGACGGTAAAAATAATAGACAAAGGAAAGTCTTATAAGGTTGAATAGGAAGAAGACTATTGCAAAAACCATGGCTGCCCCTAGCCCATCATAAAGCGTAATTAAAACATAATTTAAATATAAAATAAGCCCTATCATTGGAACTGTTGTCCATAATTCCATCTTGTATTTTTTTGAATACAATAAAATATCTCCATTGAGTCCACCTATAGAATCACAAAGACGTCCCATCATAAAAAACAAAAAGATATATTTTCCTGTAGCATAATCATCAGGCAAAATAGAAAGTACAAGATCTATATTAAACCAAACTACTGTAAAAAAAGAGAAGGTTATAAAAAAGCCAACAGCAGAGACTTTTCTATACAAATCAGATAATGCTTTCATATCTCTACTTTTCCAAAATTTAGAAACATAGGGAGATGATATTCTCATTAGAGCAGTATAAGGAGCATAAAGTGCGTTGCTAAAAAACACCATAGTTGTACATATCCCAACTTCTTTTAATCCTGAAATAGCCGAAAGCATGATCATATCAGTCATTAAAATAATCGTTCTACCCAGACCATTAAAATAAACCACTATGCCATAATTAAACATTAGCTTCTGCATCTTTCGACTTATTTTAAAGTACTTAGTTGAGATGTAAAACCTTTTAATTTTAATCATGTAAAAAATCAAAAACAGACATGGGAGGATATGAAGTGAGAAAAATATGACTATAAAAGATTCAAAATCATAAAACTTAAAGTAATAAAGGCATAGAGAGACAAAGACCAAAACCCTAAGAACAAAATCATTTAAAAAAATTGAAAATAAATTCTTTTCAATAGCCCTTAAATAATAATCAAACATGGAGAAAAAAGCGACAGAAACACCAAGCGGTAAAATCCATGGCGCATATGAAACAAGCATGGATGATCTTTCTGAAAAATATGGAAAAATTGTATCAGAAAATAAAAACAAAAAACCTGATATAATAGCAATACCAATCAAAAGAAGAGCAGATGTATAAACAAGGATTCCGCTAAAACCCTTCCCGCTATTTCTAAAAAAAGGAATGAATCTGTGCAAAATCATATTGGCACCAAAATTCGAAAGCTGTCCAAAGTAGCCAACAATTAAGGGCAATACATTGGCAAGTCCAACCTGCTCTGGAAGCAATAAAAAAGGAAACAACAATCCTTTGTTTATATAGCCAAGAACAATACCAGTATATGTGATGATTGTATTTAAAACAGAGTCTTTTCTTACCTGCCCCATTAAAATTGATTCATTTCTGTTACAACTGAATTAACGAAAAACAATAATGTTATATTATTTATGAGTACTAAAATACTGATATAAATTAGAATTAATATTTCCAAATCAAATTACCTGTTCCTGATCTAATTAGATTTACAGAGTCGGGCATTCCTTTATACCAAATATCACCTATTCCTCTAATATCCGCTTTTAAAATAGATCCTTCTGAATTCACTTTACAAACAGAGGGAGTATAACTTATAATACTAAGTGTATCTCGAACATTCAATCCATAAGTATCCCCATAACCAGTGGTTTGAAAATAAAGATCAGCGTTGTTCACATTTCCCGATATATTAAAATCACCATAACCATTACTTATAGTTGAGTACAAATGACTCGCATTGATACTAAGATTTACTGAACCACCTCCATCACGCACAAATAGGGAAAACCAAGAAAGATTAAGTGTATCCTGACAAACTAATGTTTCAGTTCCTTCAAATTGAAGCTCAATAAGGGTTTTAAAATGTATATAAACTTTTACTTTTGAACTCTTATATCTTAAAAAATTACACTTATTTAAATTTTCAATTTTTAAGACATTGTTATCTACTGTTGCACTAATGAAACCAACCAGATTTTCTCCTCCCTCAATAATTATTTTCTCAACCGTATCCTGAATCAAAACAAATTCAATATTTTCTTTTAATAAAAGATGGTCAAATGAGGATAGATTTATTTCCGTAACAATTAAATCTCCTTCCTTTTTGAAGCATTTTCTTTGGTTTGGTTTTTTACATGAAAAAAACAATACCATTACTAAAAGAAAATACATCAGTTGTTTCATTTGTTAAAAAGAGATTTAATTGTATAACCCAAGCCTAATTCAAAATAGTCTGCCCTTGCATAATGTGTTTTTAAAACAACATGAGCATGCATTCCGTTCTTAAAAATATACCTCATGCCTATTCTATGATATAATGGATCTGAAGGCATTAATTTATTTTTAACATAGGCTCCCATTCCAAATACAAAATGAAAACAATCCATAGGCAATATATATGCGGCATATAATCCCATTTGTAAAATATCTTTTTGTGAAGGTATTTCAGTAGAATTTGTTTCCTTTAAGCTTTGATTTGAAACAAGGTTTAATGCCAATTCCAAACCTGCCTTTTGAGTGAAATTTTTTCTTGCAAACAAATCCATTGCATATACAGGGTATCTTCTATCTGTATTTAGATTTAATTGTTTGGCTGAAGCAATTGCTGTAATTCCAAAATTCCATTTACTATTAAAATCATCTTGAAATAAATTTGAGTCTCTTTTAACAGATATAATATCATGTCCATAACCAATTGAAACAAACGGAACATTGACACCTAAATTGGGAACTTTATATGCGCCATTACTAAAATGTGTCATATCAACTCCAAGAGTAAGCTTCTGCCTATTAAAAAAATAGGAAGCCCTAACACCTAAACAACCCAATGCATTTATATGTGAACCAATAGCTGCATTTTTTGGATTTGAAATTGGATCATATTTTTTACTTGAATATGCTGCCCCAAAGCCAAATTTCCAATCTAGTAAAAAATTATTTCTTTTTAAAATAGGCAACTCAATATATCCATAACTTCCAAACAAATACCCTAAAACATCATTATTACCAACACTTCCAAAAATAAATGTCATTCCATGCTGAGGATACTTGTATGCTCTGTGCCAATTTTTATTTCCTCCAGGCTTTCTATATAAAGAAAGCTCAGTTGTATAGGCCATATGTTGAGGCAAATGAGCCATAACTCCTCTATGAGCTAATAAAAACCCAGATTTAAATCTTCCCTCTATTCCATAAACATCAGATTGAGTATAAGAAATATAGAAGATTAAATTAAATGCAAATAATAGAAATAATTTCATTCAAATAATCAAATTCAATAAGCTAAGAATAGTTAAATTATAAAATATAAATTAGTTGAGTATTATATTATCTAAATATTCCTACATTAAAATACTTTACTTTTGCATACTATGGATCCACGACTAAAAGCTTTTGAACGACTCTTAAATATAATGGACGATTTAAGAGAAAAATGTCCTTGGGATAAAAAGCAAACACTAGACACACTTCGAACATTAACCATTGAGGAAACCTACGAACTTTGTGATGCCATTATAAAAAAAGACCTTGGAGCTCTTGAAGGAGAAATTGGAGATTTATTTCTGCATCTTGTCTTTTATTGCAAAATTGGAAAAGAAAAAGAGGCTTTTGATGTTTCAACTGTTTTAAATAAAATATGTGATAAATTAATTCACAGACACCCTCATGTTTATGGAGATGTTAAAGTAACTGATGAAGAAGAGGTGAAGGCAAACTGGGAAAAACTTAAATTAAAAGAAGGTAAAAAATCTGTACTTGAAGGTGTTCCAAGTTCATTACCAGCACTAGTTAAATCAACAAGAATTCAGGAAAAGGTCAAGGGTGTTGGATTTGAATGGGATGAAATAAGTGATGTTTGGGCTAAAATATATGAAGAGTTAGATGAATTTAAAGAAGAAGTTGCTCTTAATTCAGATAAAACAACTGAAGAGTTTGGTGATTTAATGTTTTCACTAATTAATCTTGCTCGTTATCTAAATATTGAACCAGAAAATGCTTTGGAATTAACCAATCAAAAATTCATTAAAAGATTTCAATTAATGGAGAAAATGATTGATGAAGAAAAAAAAGATATTAGCAAATTAAACCTTGAAAACCTAGATAAATACTGGGATAAAGCTAAAATAATTATTCGAAAAAACAAATAAAGGTGCAGGTTTTAAATACACAAGTAATTATTGTAAATTTGCTTTCACTAATATAAAATATACTTTACCATGAAAAAAATCTATCTATTTTTAACTTTCACAATTATTTGTTCCATCACATTTGCTCAAACTGTATTTAGTGATGACTTCGAATCTTATGCTGTCGGATCTTATATAGGAACTCAATCTACATACTGGACCACTTGGAGTGGTGCTACTGGAGGAGCAGAAGATGCAATGGTTACTGATACTTATGCAAGTAGTGGATCAAATTCAATCGCATTTTCTTCTACAGGAGCTCAAGGAGGTCCTCAAGATGTTGTTCTTGATTTTGGTCAATTATACAATGATGGAATATTTACTTTTGAATCTGATTTTTACATCATGAGTGGTAAAAATGCTTATTTCAACTTTCAAGGTTCACAAACTATTGGTTCAATTTGGGCTTTAAATGTAAATATGGACAATGGACAGGTTATCATTGATGATGGTGCCCAACAAGCATCTGGTTCATATACTGATCAAACATGGTTTACATTAAAGATTGAAGCAAATTTAACTCTAGGTGTTTGGAAAGCATACATTGATAATAACCTAATAGGCACATGGAACAATTCTGTAAATACAGTTGCATCTGTTGACTTATACCCTATTCAAAATAGTGACTTTTATGTTGATGACATCAGTTTTGGACATCAACCTTATACAATGCCAAATTTAAATGCAATGCTTGGTGGATTAAATATGGGTGGAACTATAGCTGGGCAAACAGTTACTCCTACAATTACTATAGTAAATGCTGGTCAAACTGCAATAACTGATGCATCAGTAACTCTTGAATACAATGGATCTACTACTCCACAATCTGTTTCTGGTGTAAATATAGCAAGTACGTCCTCTTATGATATTGTTTTGCCATCTGTAAGTTTAACCGCAGGATCGTCAAATGTTGTTGCTTATATCACATCAATAAATGGCGGAAATGACGATGACAGTTCAGATGACACTTTAACTCAAACCGTAAACCCCGTTGTTCCGGCACCTGGTAAAATGGTGGTTAGTGAAGAAGCAACAGGAACATGGTGTCAATGGTGTCCAAGAGGTGCTGTATATATGGATTTATTTGAAGCATCTTATAGTGGATTCTGGGTTGGTGTTGCTGTGCACAATGGGGATCCAATGACTGATGCCACATATGACACTGGATTTGGAGCATTAATCGGTGGTTATCCAAGTGCTACTGTAGACAGAGGATCTGATGTAGATCCATCTCAAATGACTCCAGAATTTTTAAGCAGACTTCAAACAGTTCCTGTAGGTGTTACTCAAAATGGCGCTACTTGGGATCCAGTATCTAGACAGTTAGAGGTATCTTTAACTACAACATTCAATGCTTCGGCAAACAACAATTATAAAATTGCATGCGTAATTACTGAAGATAACGTTACTGGAACAACATCCGGATACAATCAGTCAAATGCTTATGCTGGTGGTGGTAATGGCGTAATGGGAGGATTTGAAAATCTACCAAGTTCTGTTCCTGCTGCACAAATGGTCTACAACCATGTAGCAAGATCTATTTCGCCATCATTTACTGGAGATCCAAATAGTTTTCCTGCTTCGGTTAACAATGGAGATGTTCATACATCAAACTTTTCATATACTTTACCTGCAGAATGGGATGAAAATGAGATCCATATTGTTGGCCTATTAATAGATCCTCAAGGAAGAGTTGACAATGCAAGTAAATCAACAATTACTCAAGCAGTTAGTAATGGATGGATTGATGGTGGAGGCACAACTAGCATTAATGAAATATTAAATCAAATTGATGAAACAGTTCAATTATATCCAAATCCTGCAAAAGAAAATGTTACAATTCAATTTAACTTGAAGGAACAAAGTAATATCAGTGCAAAATTAACAGACCTTTCTGGAAAGCAAATTGCTTTTAATCAATTTGAAAAACAAACTGGTATTTATGAGAGTACTTTTTCTATTGAAAGCTTAAATGCAGGAGTTTATTACTTTGAATTCATAATCAATGATAAAGTTAAAGTAATCAAGTTCATTAAAGAATAATATTTAAATGATAAATCAAAAAGGGTGAGTCAAATGATTCACCCTTTTTTAATACATATATTGTAAATGAAATGGTTAAGCAAAAGAATCAGCTTTAATGATCAAAAAAAGTTCTTAACAATTGTTATATACCCTCACAATAATACATTGGTAAATACATTAATGGGTGCATGGCTTGGAATGTGGGTTTGTATTGGAGTCACATTAATATCATGTTTATTTATACTTGAATTAAACCAACAAGAGAAAATTATAATTTATGTCTTTCTTACCTTTTGGAGCTACTATTTATATAGAGTATCAAGTGCATTTCTCTGGAGGATAAATGGCAAGGAGCTTATCAAACTTGATGAAATTGGTATGCATATTAAAAAATCTGTATTTGGTTATGGGAAATCTGAAGTGTATTACTACGATCAAATTGAGCCTTTTACAATTAAAATCATTAAAAAAAAGACATTTGAAGCTGTTTGGGAATCATCTCCATGGGTTAAAGGAATGAATTCTGTTTATTTTAATTACAAAACAAAAAACATTGGCTTTGGAAGAAAAATAGAAAAAGAAGAAGCGAAACTTCTAATTAAACTCATTAGTAGAAAGAAATCTGAATACAAATTCAAGGAAAAAAAAGTTGTTAAAAATTTATAACAAAATATAATTAAAATATCATAAATATCTGTTATTCAATAATTTACAAATTAACATTTGATTGAAACCATTTTAATGCATAAAAAAATGAAACCATTTGTATGATTTTGGTGTAAATTTGTTTCAATTAGAAATTAGTACTAATCAATTAAATTTAAAAAAATGAAAAAAGTATTTTTAACACTAGCTCTAGTATTTGCTACTAGCACTGTTTTAGTTTCTTGTGGAGGTGATGCATCTGATGATGCTTCTGCAACTACTGAAGAATCAACTGATGACGCAGAAGGAGAAGGAGAAGGAGAAGGAGAAGAAGAAGAAGCTCCTGCTTCAACTGAAAACGCTGAAGCTGAAACTCCAGCTGAGTAGTCATTACTTAAAAAATTCATCTCTAAGATGATTTAAAGAGGCCTTTGGCCTCTTTTTTTTTGCTTTATTTTATACTTTCTAAATATAACTTTTCATAAAATGGAAGTATATTTTCTAAAGAAAACTTACTTGCTCTTTCTTTACAATTATTACTCATTTCAGACCATAATTGATCGTTTTTTAACAATGCAATACTATTTTGAGCCATTTCTTTTACATTTCCAACCAAAGATGAATAACCAGTTTCGCCATTGATATTAACCTCTATTAAACCGCCTGCATTTGATGATATTATAGGTACTCCCTCAACCATCGCTTCTAATGCTGACAATCCAAAACTTTCTGTTTGGGAGGGCAGTATAAACAAATCAGAAATTTTCAATATTTGAGATGAATCAGGAATTTTTCCAATAAATACAATTTTATCACACAAGTCAAGTTCTCTGCATAATGCTTCAGCTTTATATCTTTCTGGACCATCTCCAACAAGTATTAATTTTGAATCCAATGCATCAGAAACAATCTTAAATATTTTAATTACATCAGCAATTCTTTTAACAGGCCTAAAGTTTGAAACATGACTTAATATTTTTTGACTTTGTTTTGCATAATCATTTCGTTTGATAACATCTGATCCTTCAGAAAGTTCAACAAAATTTGGTATCACATGAATCTCTTTATTAATGTCAAAATTGGAAAAAGTATCTTTTTTTAAACTTTCAGACACTGCTGTAACTGCTGCTGATGAATTGATACAAAATGAAATGACTGGTTCAAACGATGGAGATTTGCCTAAAAGTGTTATATCTGTTCCATGCAAAGTAGTTATATATGGAATTTGAATTCCTTTATTTTTTAATATTTGTTGTGCCATAAATGCAGCAGATGCATGAGGAATTGCATAATGAACATGTAAAAGATCTAAAGCTTCATGAAGAACAACATCAACTATTTTACTGGCCAACTCTGTTTCATATGGTGGATAGTCAAACAAAGGATAGTTGCTCATTGAAACCTCGTGATAAAAAATGTTTTTTGTTATTTTCCCGAGGCGAACAGGTTGAGAGTATGTTATAAAATGAACTTCATTTCCTTTTTTGGCAAGTGCTTTTCCTAACTCTGTTGCCACTACTCCACTCCCACCATAAGTAGGATATAATACCATTCCTATCTTCATAATCTAACAATCATGATTAATTATTCATCATCAAAATCTATTTCTTCTTCATTAAGCTCTTTGTTACCCAAAGGAATAAAAACAGATAACCTATATATAAAAGGGAGAATTTTAGTTACTTGTCCAGTTTGGCTATCTTTAATTTTCATAAAATAACCAGGTCTAAACGGGCTATTTTCTGCATTAATTAAATCGTAAAATAATCCAATATTTAATCTGATTTTTTGATTGTATTCTTTTGAAAAACCAGCTCCTAAAAAAAGTGTAGGCGCCCACATTTTGTTATTATCAGAAAAGGTAACAAA
>NZQU01000085.1 GCA_002696025.1 Crocinitomicaceae bacterium | reverse complement strand
TGTTCTTCTAAATACAATCGGGTTTATAATGCCACCAGCAACTAAAGACGCCGTATTTTTTACACTGTCAAACAAGACAACATCTTGATTGTTTTTAGTAAGTTCATTAGCAATGCTTATTCCCGCAATCCCTCCTCCAACAATTATGGTTTTCATCTTATGTTTTGGTAAAGTAAATAATTATTTATTGGATTTGGCAATTCCCAGGCAAGCAATACTAATTTTAATATTAGGGTGTTTATTTAAAATGCATTTACACATGTTTTCGATTGTATTTCCCGTTGTAATAACATCATCAATTATTAATATATGTTTTGGGCTTATTTTATTACTGCAATTAAAAAGGTTTTTATTATTATAAACCCGATTTTTTGCAGATAGCTTAGTTTGGCTTTTGTTGTTTGTATTTTTTTAATAAAGTTCTGTTCAATTTTTATATTAAGTATTTCGGACATTCCTTTTGCAATGACTTCAGACTGATTGTAGCCTCTAATAAATTTTCTTTTGTGGTGAATTGGTACAGGAATAATTAAATCAACCGTGTCTATAATTGGGACTCTTAAAAGCCCTTTTCCAATTTTTTTTCCAAGCAAAAGCCCAATGCGTTTATTTGATTTATATTTTAAAGAATGAATCATGGCTTGAGATATTTTTTGTTCTTCAAAATAAAACAAAGAATACCCAAATTCAATAGGGATTTTTCCAAACAATATTTTCTCTGTCATGTTTGAGGAGTCTTTATTATAAGTCGGTGTATAATCGATATTATTTAGACAGAAATCACAAAATCTGTAAGGGTTTTGAATTTGTCTAGAACAAAATTCACAGCTTTTAGGAAAAATTAAATTTAAAATTGAATCAAGTGTTTTTATCATTATAAAATCTCCGTTGATATGATAAGTTTATTAACAACTTTTTTTAGTTAAAGTCCTTGTTTAAAGAAAATTAAATTTACAATTAAATTAATGTTAATAAAAATGTTGAGAAAGTTATAACATGTGCTTAAAATCTATTTAAAATAAGTTGGATATTTGATTCCATCTAGTGAGAGTTTAAATAACAAATAATTAAATGGAGATTACACATATTGTTAAGAGAGATTTTAGTGTTGAGGGCTTTAATCTTGACAAAATAACAGCTGCTATTTTCAAGTCAATGCAAGCTGTAGGTAGGGGTTCAGAAGAAAGTGCCCAAGATGTTGCCTTGATGGTTTACAAAGATTTGCTTGAGCATAAAAAACAATTTAACGAATACCGGCCAACCATTGAACAGGTACAAGATATCGTTGAAACAAGCCTTATGAAAAGCAATTTTCCTGAAGTTGCGAAGGCTTATATTTTATACAGAAATGAGCAGGCTAAAAAAAGGGAAACAAATATTTTTGAAAAAAGAATTAACCTTAAACCATATGAGTATCCCCAACTATACGAATATGTTCCTGCGATACGTCACTCATATTGGATTCATACCGAGTTTAATTTCACAAGTGACATCCAAGATTTTAAATCTAGACTTTCTGAAGTAGAAAAAAATGCAATCAAAAACACGATGCTTGCAATTTCTCAAATTGAAGTAGCTGTTAAATCATTCTGGGGTGACTTGTACCATAGAATGCCAAAACCAGAAATAGGTTCAGTTGGAGCAACATTTGCTGAGAGTGAAGTTAGACATGCGGATGCATACTCTCATTTGCTCGAAATTCTAGGATTAAACAAAGAGTTCAAAGAATTAAAAAAGAAACCTGTTATAATGAAAAGGGTTCAGTATCTTGAAATGGCACTTAAAAATTCGAAAAGCGAAGAAGACAAAGAGTATGCTGAGTCAGTATTGCTTTTTTCACTCTTTATCGAACACGTTTCCTTGTTTTCTCAGTTTTTAATCATCATGGCTTTTAATAAGCACAGAAATATGCTTAAAGGAATATCTAATGTTGTTGAAGCAACGTCCAAAGAAGAGCAAATCCATGGAGACTTCGGTATAGATTTAATTAAAATTTTACAAAAAGAACAGCCACAATGGTTTACAGAAGAATATAAAGAGAATATTCAGTCTATATGTAATAGAGCATACAAGGCAGAGTGCAATTTGGTTGATTGGATCTTCGAAGCTGGAGAGATTGACTTTTTACCAAAAGCAGTAATCAATGAATTTATTAAAAATAGATTTAACAATTCCCTAGAGAGCATAGGGATTGATAAAATATTTGAAATTGATGAGTCATTAGTTGCTCAAACGGATTGGTTTGATGATGAAATTATTGGAACCAAACATGGAGACTTCTTTGTCAAGCGCTCTATTAATTATAGTAAAAGAACCCAAAGTATAACAAGTGATGATTTATTTTAACTATGCAGAAAACAATACAAACAGAACAAGCGGTTGATAAAAACCAATATTTAATAGATTCTCTTGAAAAAGCAAGAAAAAAAGGAAGCTTAGTATCTGAGGTCCCTTTTGAATGGTTAAATGAAAATAGCAGGAAATTTTTAGCTGCAGGATATTTAACTGAGGGTGTTACAGCTGAAGAACGAATTTATGAAATAGCGCTTAGAGCAGAAGAAATTTTACAAATTCCAGGATATGCAGATAAATTTTATTACTACATGTCAGAAGGTTTTTATTCACTTTCCTCCCCTGTTTGGTCAAATTTTGGTAAAAAAAGAGGGCTGCCTATTAGTTGCTTTGGATCTCACGTAGATGATGATATAGGAAATATTCTTTATTCTCAATCAGAGGTTGGGATGATGTCTAAATTAGGTGGAGGAACTTCGGGTTATTTTGGGAAAATAAGACACCGAGGTGCCCCTATAAAAAACAATGGAGAGGCTTCGGGCGCTGTTCATATTATGAGACTTTTTGAGTCAATGGTTGATGTGGTTAGTCAAGGATCTGTACGTCGAGGACGATTTTCTCCATACTTGCCAATCAATCATCCCGATATTATGGAGTTTTTAGAGATTGGAACTGAAGGAAATCCAATACAAGAATTAACACATGGTGTTACTGTTACTGATGATTGGATGAATTCAATGATTGAGGGGGACGTAGAGAAGAGAACTATCTGGGCAAAAGTGCTCCAATGCCGAGGAGAAATGGGGTATCCGTATATTTTCTTTACAGACAATGCCAATAATGGTGCGCCAGAGGTATATAAAGACAAGAATCTGCCAATTTATGCAAGTAATCTTTGTACAGAAATAATGCTTCCATCCTCTGACAATTGGTCTTTTGTTTGCTGTTTGTCTAGCTTGAACTTATTGCATTATGACAAGTGGAAAAACACTGATGCAGTGGAAACGATGGTTTGTTTTTTAGACGCCATAATTACTGAATTTCTAGAAAAACTAGAGAATTATAGAGATTCTCAAGACAAAGAAGACCAGCAAACGTTTTTGTTCATGGAGCGTGCTTATAATTTTGCAAAAGAAAACAGAGCTTTAGGCCTGGGTTCTTTAGGTTGGCATTCTTTGTTGCAGTCTAAAATGTTGGCATTCAATAGTCAAGAGGCATTTGATTTAAACACAGAGATTTCAAAAACAATAAAAGAGCAATCTTACGCTGCTTCGGAAAAACTTGCAAAAAAGTTTGGAGAGCCAGAAGTGCTTAAGGGTTATGGTAGAAGAAATACAACTCTAAATGCAATTGCCCCTACAACTTCTTCTGCATTTATATTAGGGCAAGTTTCTCAAGGAATAGAGCCTATCTGGTCTAATATTTATGTTAAGGATATTGCAAAAATGAAAACAACGATTAAAAACAAGTTTTTAGTAAAGTTGTTACAAGATAAGGGAATGGACAATGCTGATGTTTGGCGTGATATAAGAAGTAGAGATGGTTCCGTTCAGCACTTGGACTTTTTAAGTCAACAAGAAAAAGATGTTTTTAAAACATATTCTGAGATTGATCAAATGGATATTATTTATCAGGCTGCTAATCGTCAAAATAATTTAGATCAAGGCCAGTCATTGAATATCATAGTGCATCCAGACATGCCTGTTAAGGAGATAAATAAAATTCATGTTACTGCCTGGAAATTGGGTGTTAAATCTCTTTATTATCAGCACAGCATGAACGCTGCTCAAAAGTTCAAACAAAATAAAGAATGTAAAAGTTGCGAGGGGTAGTTTAAAATTCTAGTCCCTGATTTTTCTTTCCTGTATTTTTTAAAAATTAACACGAGGTGTTACTCGTTAAACAAATCTTTATTATAAACAAGAAATTCAAGGATAAATTTTGTTAAAAATAGAAGAATTTTTAATGATATTTTTCTATTGTACTGATAACTAGAGAGTACACATTGTTTACCTCAATATAAGGAGAAATACGACTTTTGAAATGTGAATATTGAGCTATTTTTATGTTAATAAATTATTAAACGTTTGCCTACTAAGGAGTTGATGCCTATTTGACTTAGTTTAGCTATTTTTTTTTCTGATTTTTAGTTGTTTTTTGCAAGAATTTTGACAAATTTTGTAAGCAGAAGGATGGTCTTAATATTAAATCTTTTTTAAATAGAAGCCCCTTCCAAAAACACACATAACTCGCTGATTTTAAGGCTTTTGGCTGAACTTTAATTGGTTCGGCACTGGCTATTTTTGCGCTAAAAATAAAAGATTTAATATTAACCTAATAAAAACCCCATGCCAATGAGAAAAGAGGAACCAATTTTACAAGAAAACAAAAGCAGATTTGTTCTGTTTCCAATTCAACACAATGATATTTGGAGTTTTTATAAAAGAGCTGAGGCTAGTTTTTGGACGGCTGAAGAAATTGACCTTGAACCAGATCTTTTTGATTGGGAAAGCAAGTTAAATGATGATGAACGTCACTTTATAAAACACGTCCTTGCTTTTTTTGCTGCTTCTGATGGAATTGTCAATGAAAATTTAGCAGAGAATTTTTTGGCAGAAGTTCAATACACCGAGGCAAAATTTTTCTATGGTAATCAAATTGCAATGGAGAATATTCATTCTGAAACATATTCATTATTAATAGATTCTTATATAAAAAGCACTGAAGAAAAGAATCATTTATTCAATGCTATAGAAACGTTGGATTGTGTGAAGAAAAAAGCAGAATGGGCCCTTCGATGGATTGATGAGGGTTCTTATGCAGAAAGGTTGGTTTCCTTTGCAGCTGTTGAAGGAATTTTCTTCTCCGGTTCTTTCTGTTCAATATTTTGGCTTAAAAAAAGAGGGTTAATGCCAGGACTTTCTTTTTCTAATGAATTGATTTCAAGAGATGAGGGGCTTCATTGTGATTTTGCCTGCCTTCTTTACACGAAACACCTTGTCAATAAATTATCCAATAAAGAAGTTGAGAAAATAATTTTAGATGCGGTTGAAATAGAAAAGGAATTTGTTACTGATGCTTTGCCTGTACGTCTTATTGGAATGAATAGTGATTTAATGTCTCAATATATCGAATTTGTTGCTGATCGATTGCTTGTAGAGCTTGGAAATGAAAAAGTTTTCAATACATCAAATCCTTTTGATTTTATGGACATGATTTCTATTCAAGGTAAAACAAACTTTTTTGAAAAAAGAGTGGGGGAATACCAAAAAGCAGGTGTTTTGAACGGCAAGGATAGTCAGACATTTTCACTAGATGAGGACTTTTAATTATTAATTTATTTTAAAAAAAATTACATGTACGTAGTAAAAAGAGATGGAAGAAAAGAGCCTGTTAAGTTTGATAAAATAACGGCTCGTATAGGAAAATTATGTTATGGATTAGACCCTTTGGTTTCGCCAGAGGCTGTTGCCATGAAAGTAATTGAAGGTATATATGATGGTGTTACAACTACAGATTTAGATAATCTAGCATCTGAGGTTGCCGCAGCCAAAACTATAGATCACCCTGACTATGCCTTATTGGCATCAAGAATAGCAGTGTCAAATCTACACAAAGACACTAAAAAAACTTTCTCAGAGGTAATAACTGATATGTATGAATACATTGATCCTAAAACATCTGAAAAGGCACCATTGGTTTCAAATGAGGTTTATGATATAATAATGGAAAACAAAGAACGTCTTGATTCTAGCATAATTTATGACAGAGATTTCAGGTATGATTATTTTGGATTTAAAACGCTCACAAGATCATACTTGATGAAATTAAAGGGACAAATAGCTGAGCGCCCTCAGCATATGTTAATGCGTGTATCTGTTGGGATTCATAAAAGAGACATTGACTCGGCAATTAAAACTTACAATTTAATGTCGCAGGGCTGGTTTACACATGCAACACCTACTTTATTTAATTCTGGAACACCTAAGCCTCAAATGTCATCTTGTTTTCTTTTAACAATGAAAGAAGATAGCATTACTGGTATTTATGATACACTTAAGTCTTGTGCTCAAATTTCTCAATCAGCAGGGGGAATAGGCCTGTCTATTCATGATATTCGAGCAAAAGGGTCATACATAAAAGGGACCAATGGAGCGTCTAATGGAATTGTTCCAATGTTAAGGGTATTCAATGATACAGCTCGATATGTAGATCAAGGTGGAGGAAAAAGAAAGGGCTCATTTGCTATGTATGTTGAGCCTTGGCATGCTGATATATTCGAGTTCCTTGATTTAAAGAAAAACCATGGTAAAGAAGAACAAAGAGCTCGTGATTTGTTTTATGCTTTATGGATTCCAGATTTATTTATGAAAAGAGTAAAAGAAAATGGAAGTTGGACTCTTATGTGCCCTCATGAATGCCCTGGGTTGTCTGATTCACATAGTGAAAAGTTCGAAAAATTGTATTTAAAATATGAGAAAGAAGGCAAGGGAAGAAAAACAATGAAAGCTCAAGATTTGTGGTTTAAGATATTAGAGTCTCAAATTGAAACAGGAACGCCTTACATGCTTTATAAGGATTCTGCCAATGCAAAATCCAATCAACAAAATTTGGGCACAATAAAATCCTCAAATTTATGTACTGAAATAATTGAATATACTGCCCCAGATGAAGTAGCGGTATGTAATCTTGCTTCTTTAGCATTGCCAAAATATGTAACTAACGAAAAAACATTTGATCACGATAAATTATTTGAGGTTACTTATCAGGCTACAGTTAATTTAAATCGAATTATAGATGAGAATTATTACCCTGTAGAAGAGGCGAGAAATTCAAATATGCGCCATAGACCAATTGGTCTTGGTGTTCAAGGCTTGGCAGATGCTTTTATTTTGATGGGCTTTCCTTTTGAGTCAGAGGATGCCAGAAAATTAAATAGTGAGATTTTTGAAACCATATATTATGCATCAATGATGGCATCAAAAGACTTATCAAAGGAATTTGGTCCATATGAAACCTATGAGGGTTCTCCTGTCTCAAACGGAACTTTTCAATTTGACATGTGGGGTGTTACTCCCAGTAATCGTTGGGAGTGGGATTTATTGAAAAAAGAAGTGAAAACACATGGTGTTAGAAACTCTTTNTTATTNGCTCCAATGCCAACAGCNTCAACNGCTCAAATATTAGGCAATAACGAGTGTTTTGAACCATACACTTCTAATGTTTACACAAGGCGAGTTTTGTCTGGAGAATTTATCATTGTTAACAAGCATTTACTTAAAGATCTTGTCAAAGAAGGGCTCTGGAATGATGAAATGCGTCAAAGAATTATGGCTGAAAATGGTTCGATTCAAAATATAGAGAGTGTGCCACAAAGAATTAAAGATTTATATAAAACAGCATGGGAAATTTCTCAAAAGGCAATTATAGACATGGCTGCCGATAGAGGAGCTTACATTTGCCAATCACAGTCTTTAAATATCTTTATGGAAAATGCCAATTTTGGTAAACTTACATCGATGCATTTCTATGGTTGGGAAAAAGGGCTTAAAACGGGAATGTATTATTTAAGAACAAAGGCTGCAACAGATGCGATCAAGTTTACAGTTGATAAAAGCGCAGTTAAATCATCCATGTCAAAAGATGAGAACATTGCTGAACAACAGGCAGCAATTGCATGTTCTCTTGATGATCCAGATGATTGTGAAATGTGTTCCGGTTGAAATAATCGTTATTATTAACTTTAAAAAGCTCCATAAATGGGGCTTTTTTTGTTTTAATTGATTCGGTTTCGTTTGCAAACAATATTTTTTTAAATTTGACGTCTAACCAAAAAACCAAAATAAGTTATAACTCAAAATTTAATCAACTATGAAAAGAAAATTTCTACTCAGTTTTTTTGCCATTGCAATTGTTGCATCTGGCTTTGCACAATCACTTTTAATAAAAAATGAAGTCAATATTCCAGAGGTAAAGAATATCCCCACCCAAACATTTGCTTCTCCTGACATGGAGGCACTTCATTTGGAAGATCAAACCAGGGATCGACAAGGAATGCTTTATCGAATAGGTGTTGCTCAACTCACAAATATTAGGCCTCAACTTATTGGGAACTGGGATGTCAAAACAGACGGATCTAAAGAATGGACACTTCGTGTTAATTCTTATGGAGCGGAAGCTCTAAGCTTTTTATTTGAAAAGTTTGTTTTGTATGGAGGAACAACACTTGACATTACAGATTTAAATGGAAAGCGTTTACATAAAACTCTAACATCTAAAGACGTTGAATCTCACCAGATGTATAATGCAAATCTTTGTTTTGGAGATGACATGATTCTTATATTAAGAGAGCCAGCATACACAACTCCATCTGAAATCCATATTAATAAAGTAATGCACAATTATCGTTCGACAGGCAATCCGTCTGTTCAAAAAATAAATGAATCTGACCCCTGTCAAGTAAATGTAAATTGTTCTCCTGTTGGAGATTCTTGGCAAGATGAAAAGAGAGGTGTGGCACGAATTTATTGTGTAACAGGAAATATGGGGGGATGGTGTTCAGGATCTCTTGTTAACAATACTGCACAAGATTGTAAGCCTTTGATGTTAACAGCTCTTCACTGTGGAGAAAATTCATCTGCAGGAAACATGAATCAATGGAAATTTTATTTCGGCTATGAAGCACCAAACTGTAATAATCCAAATACAGCAGGTACGCTTGATGATTATTATATAAATGGATGTGTTCGTTTATCAGATTCCAATGATGGAGGCGGGAATTCAGGATCGGATTTTTTATTGGTTCAAATGGGGACTCTAAATAATGAAAGCCAAACTGTAAATTCTTTAAAATCAAACAATTTTAATGCTTATTGGAATGGATGGGATGCAAATAATACTACTTCTAATAGTGGATGTAGCATGCACCACCCATCAGGAGATATTAAAAAAATATCAACATATACGTCTAATTTAAATACTTCGGGATGGAATGGAAATGGTGTTCAATCTCATTGGAGGGTATTCTGGACATCTAATTCAAATGGACATGGTGTTACTGAAGGCGGGTCATCAGGCTCTCCAATTTTCAGATCTAACGGTAGAATAATGGGAACACTTACAGGTGGTGGGTCATATTGTAACCAAACCAATGCGCCTGATTACTACGGAAAGGTTTCTTATCACTGGTCAAGCAACGGAAACGCTGCAAATGAAAAGTTAAAAACACATTTAGATCCAATTAATTCTGGAGCACTTGTACTTGACGGTTCTAATGATCCTTGTTCAAACCCAACACCTCCGGTTGCGAATTTCACAGCGACCCCAACAACAGTTTCGCCTGGAGGAGTCGTTCAATTTACAGATCAATCTTCTGGGGTGCCTACAAGTCACTCTTGGTCTATTTCGCCTGCGTCAGGTTGGGCTTATTCAGGTGGGTCAAGTTCATCTTCATCAAGTCCTTCAGTTACATTTAATACTATTGGTCAATATACAATTACACTTGCTGTTACCAATTCTTTAGGTAATGATACAGAGGTAAAGACAAATTACATCACTGTTGCTCAAGCAACTGGCCCTTGTACAGCAACTTCTTCTCAGTGTGATGAGTATATTATGCAACTTGAGTTGAATACAATTGACAATTCAAGTAATTGTTCTACAGGTGGTTATGCTGATTATAGTTCTCAATCAACTTCTCTGGCGAAGGGAAGTACTTATCAAGTAACAGTTACACCTGGAATCAACGGTTCTGCTGGGGCATATACTGATGATGAAATAGCGGTTTGGATTGATTACAACAATGACTTTGATTTTGATGATGCGGGCGAGCAAGTGGCTTATGTACTTGTAGCTGCTGGTTGGAATAATGTTTTTGATTTTACGGTTCCAACAACTGCTACAACTGGAAATCTATCTATGAGGGTTAGGATTTCTTATCAACCTGATGGGGCTATTGATCCATGCGGAAATTCTACATATGGAGAGACAGAAGATTATACAGTTAATATAACTGGCTCAGGAACTTCATCATTACAGAATTTATCTTTGTCTGGAGCTAAAATATATCCTAATCCAACAAATGACAAAGTTTTTGTTGATGTAACAGGAATTAAAGATGAGCTTAAATCAGTTAGTGTTATGGATGTTTCTGGACGCTCAATTCAAAATGTTAAAGTTGAGAATAACGGTTTGATAGAAGTGGATTTATCTTCACTTTCATCAGGTGTTTACTCTCTTTTATTAACAGGAAATAACTCAACTTATACAAAAAGAGTTATTAAGAAATAGTTAATTTGCTTTTTTAGAAATAAAAAAACATTAATTTAGTCGTTAATTGTGGATTGGAGAGGTGTCCGAGTGGCTGAAGGAGCACGCCTGGAAAGTGTGTATACGCCGAAAGCGTATCGAGGGTTCGAATCCCTCTCTCTCCGCAAGAGAATGATTAGTTAAATAAAAATGAATAAAGTATTTAGTATTATGAAAAAAAGTTTTAATCCGTTTATCTTATTATTGGTAGTTTTTTTAGGGTTTGCCTTTACTGCTTCAGCTGAAGAAGAAGCGACAGCAACAGAATCAGAAGTTGTTTCTGATAATGATGCAACTGCAAATGCATCCGCGAATGTTTCAGAATCGGCTCAAGAGGGCGCTGAAGAGACAAAAGAGGAAGAGGAAGAAGCAGAAATGACTCTTGTCCAAACATTAAAGCAAAAGTATATTGAAGGGG
Organism: Crocinitomicaceae bacterium; assembly: GCA_002696025.1. Taxonomy (GTDB): domain Bacteria; phylum Bacteroidota; class Bacteroidia; order Flavobacteriales_D; family Crocinitomicaceae; genus UBA952. Next base: position 8,666 of record NZQU01000085.1, on the reverse strand, counting down.
ATCCTTTGTGGATGACTCCTGTTCTTATTTGTTTAATAATAGGAATTGCTCTTTCAATTGAAAGAATAGTTTATCTTAATCTTTCAACTATAAACACTAAAAAGTTTATGGATCAAGTTGAGGCTGCTCTTAATGAGGGCGGTGTTGATGCTGCCAAAGAAATTTGCAGAAATACTAGAGGGCCTATTGCCTCAATATATTATCAGGGATTAGATCGCTCAAGTGAAGGAATAGAAATGGTTGAAAAATCTGTTGTTTCTTATGGAGGTGTTCAAATGGGACTTTTAGAAAAAGGTTTGACATGGTTACAGTTGTTTATTGCTCTTGCACCAATGCTTGGGTTCTTGGGAACTGTAATTGGAATGATTCAGGCTTTTGATAAAATTGTAAAAGATGGCCAGGTTTCTCCAACAACTGTTGCAGATGGAATTAAAGTGGCATTACTTACGACTGTATTTGGTTTGATTGCGGCAATTGCACTTCAAATATTTTATAACTATATCACGTCTAAGGTTGATGGTTTGGTTAATGAAATGGAAGATGCTTCTATATCATTAGTTGACATGATGCTTAAAAGTGGTGCGGTTAAGTAATAATCATTTAAATTCCAAATCATGAATGAACAGAAATTTAATTTATACTTAACTATTTTAAAAATAACACTCGTAGGTATTGGTGTTATTTCTAGCCTTTTGTTAATAGGTGGGCCAAATGTTAATCAAGATCTTCAAGTAGTTGAAGCTTTTAGAGATGGCGCAAAAATGGGTGTAGCAATTAACTATACCATTGGAATTATCTTATCAGGTGTTGGATTGATATTTTTATTCTTTTTTGTGCAGTTAGCTACACAAACAAAGAAGACTTTAATGTCGATTATAGGCCTTGTAATTGCTTTGGTCGTTTACCTTATTTTCTCTGCTGCAGGCACTTCAGATACATCTGCTACGCTTCAGCTAAAAAACGCTGTTTCAGACGGAACAGTTGCCACGACTACAGCCGGTCTTTACACTGTTGGCTTGGCAATATTTGTCGGGATAGCAGCTATTGTTGTAATGCCAATTATTAATCGTTTTAAATAGGATAGATGGCTCAAAGAGATGTTCCAGAAGTAAATGCGGGATCAATGGCTGACATTGCATTCCTCTTACTGATATTTTTCTTGGTAACAACTACAATGGATAAGGATACTGCTTATATAAGAAATATACCTCAACCTATTGATGTAAAGGAACCAACGAAGGTAATGAAGAGAAATATCTTGGCTATAAAATCGAACAGCAACAACCAGTTGATGGTTAGAGGTGAGATTTTTGATAATCCAGATAAAATATCTGAGTTTATAGTTGATTTTTATGAGTACAATAGAAAGAACCCTGGAGTTGTTGATAACAATTTCCCTCAGTATCTTCTTATCACAAATCAGGCTGTTAAAGACCTTACCCTTTCTGTTGAAAATAAGCTTGATCAACTAGAAGCACAACAAAATTCAGGTGCAGATGTTGCAGATTTAATCAATTACGAAAAAAGTAAGATGGCTGAGCTTAGCTCTCTTAAATCGGCTTTAAAACTTTATAAAAAACCGATTCCTCAGATTCACATTCAATCTAATATTCGAATAGAGGTGCAGCAATCTACTGCTTACAGCATTTTCGCTAAAATTCATTCAGAAATTGAAGAGGCGATTTCTTCTTTAAGAGATAAAGAATGTAAACAGTTGTTTAATATTTCGTATGCTACTCTTAAAAGGAAATACAACTTAGAAAAAGATAAAATTGATGAGGAAAGATTGTCTTTATTAGAAATTTTATATCCTGCTAAAATAATCGAAGTAACACCTAAAAAATAAAGAATTATGTCTAAGTTTAAAAAAGAAGGTAGAGGTGGCGCTCCTGGTGTTAATACATCATCTTTACCAGACATTGTATTTATGTTATTGTTCTTTTTTATGGTTGCCACAACAAGTAAAGAGGTTGATCCAACTGTTGATGTAGAACAAACAAATGGCGTTAGAACAACTGATTTAACACCATATAAGCAAAGATCAGAAGTGGACTTTTTATACCTTGGAAAGCCAAGAAATGAATCCAGAGCTTCTGCTTTTAAAATGGGATATGCACTTTCTTTGGATAATGTTGTTCAGCCTACAGCTGACCAACTTTACAATACATCTGCAGTTGGAACTTGGAAGTTAGATAAGTATAATCAAAAGCCTCCTAGAACTAAAAAAGCTGCAAGTTTAGATGCTATTGTGACTTGTATCAAGGCTGATAAAGATGCGCCATCCGGATTAATATTTGATATTAGAAAGGAGTTACAGAATATAAATGCATTTACAATTGCTTATGCTGTTAGAGATAACGGTAATAATCAATAGTATCTTTCTAATTTATTTAATTCCTAATAAAGATTTCTAGTTGAGTAATTCTTCGTTTACTGTTACTGCAGCATTGCCATATGCAAATGGCCCTTTACATCTTGGGCATGTTTCAGGAGTATACTTGCCAGCCGATATTTTTGTGCGGTATTTAAGGATGAACCATCAAGATGTTCTTTTTTTATGTGGAAGCGATGAGCATGGTGCAGCAATCACATTACGTGCCAAAAAAGACAAGACAAGCCCTCAGGAAATTGTAGATAAATACAACCAACAAATTAGTAGTTCGTTTACTGATTTTGGAATTTCATTTGATGTTTTTCATAGAACAAGTTCTTCTTTACATCATCAAACTGCTCGCGATTTCTTTAAGAAATTATGGGATGACAATCGTTTTATTGAAAAAACATCAGAGCAGTATTATGATAATGACTTCAATCAGTTTTTAGCCGATAGATATATTACTGGAAGCTGTCCGAAATGTAACCATGATAGTGCCTATGGTGATCAATGTGAGAATTGTGGNGCTGTTTTAAGTCCGTTGGATTTAATCTCTCCTAAATCTACTTTAAGCGGAAAGGTNCCTGTACTTAAAAAAACAACCCATTGGTATCTTCCTCTAGACCAGCATGAAAAATGGTTAAAGGATTGGGTCAAAGATGGNATTCTAGATGGGAAAAAACATCACAACCCACAAGANTGGAGAAATCAAGTTGTGGGCCANTGCCTCTCATGGATTGAAGGNGGATTAAGACCNAGGGCAATGACNCGAGATTTAGATTGGGGAGTTAAGGTNCCTATTGAAAATGCNGAAGGGAAGGTTTTGTACGTTTGGTTAGATGCACCTATAGGATATATTTCGGCAACAAAACATTGGGCAGAAAAAGAAGGGAAAGATTGGAAAAAATATTGGTGCAAAAAAGAAGCAGGAGACAGAAAACTTGTTCATTTTATTGGAAAAGATAACATCGTTTTCCACACCATTATATTCCCTATTTTATTGAAGGATCATGGTGAATTTATTTTACCAGATAATGTTCCATCATCTGAATTTCTAAACTTAGAAGGCAATAAATTCTCAACATCAAGAAATTGGGCAGTTTGGCTTCATGATTTTTTAGAAAGGTATCCTGATAAGGTAGATGAACTTAGATATGTTCTAACAGCAATAGCCCCAGAATCTAAAGATGCTGATTTTACATGGAAAGAATTTCAGCTTAGAATAAATAGCGAGCTTTGTGGAATCTTAGGCAACTTTATAAATAGGGCAGTGGTTTTGATTCATAAATATTTTGATGGAATAGCACCTGTTAGAAATGAGATTTTAAGCGATGATGATAAAGTTTTAGAAGAGCTGTATAAGTATCCAAAGATAATTTCAGAAAAAATCAAGGCATATAAAATTAGAGAGGCTCAACAAGAGGTGATCAATGTTGCAAGGCTTGGAAATAAATATCTAGCAGAACAAGAGCCTTGGAAAGTAATTAAAACTGATAAAAAGAGAGTGGAAACAATAATGTCAATTTCTCTTGAAATCACATCTGTTTTAGGAGTTGTCTTGATGCCCTTTTTGCCAGAATCTGCAAAAAAGATTCAAACAATTTTAGGGGTGAAATCGGATTCTTGGTTTTTAAATGATGATTGGAGAATAAAGAGCCAGACTACAATTGGTAAGCCATATATATTGTTTTCTAAAATTGAAGACTCAATGGTGGAGGAAGAAGTGGGCAGATTGGAGTTAAATTCGTTATAGATAAGTTATTAAAGATCACAGTCTTTATTTATCGCCTCAACATATTTTTTTTTGAAATTGAATACTTTTGAACTACAAAAATTAGAGCCATTAAATTTTTTGTAATCTGAATTTTGAATGCTTTTCACGTATTGATTTAAATAGTAATTTGATAATGGTTTGTATGACCAGTGCCATGGATTGTCAGGGTATCCACCGCGCTTTTTAAATTTAATTTCAGAGTAAACATTGCAAAATCCAAATTGATTGGCATTTTCAACTAACCATCTATATTCTTTAAGCCCCTTTTTTGTTCTGATATAACTTTTGGTCGTGGCGTTTAGAATAAGCTCTGTCCCCCAGTGATTTCTACAGGCAGAGGGTATTTTCACATCTTTTACAGTTTCTATAAAAATCCTTTCTTTACTTGTGTACTTTGCACAATTGTATTTCCATTTTTGGTTCCATTTTCTAAGTTGTTCTTGGTAATTAATGCATCCAGAAACGACTTTTAAATTGATGCCATCTGCTTTTGCTGCTTCAGCCATTTTAACAAACGCATTGTATGTTTTTACTTGTAAATAATTATTCTTGTAGATGTTGTATTTAGAATCCACTAAAATAAATCGAGGGTCTTTTTTGTAGTCAAACATGCCAAGTAAGAAAGATTTTGTTATTTCTGGATTAAGAGAAACGGTTGATGTTCTTTCTTTTTTTGTGGATGCCTTGATTTTGTTTTGCTCCACTTCTTCCTTAAGCTTAATTTCACATGAAGAGAACACAAGGCATATAATATAAAGGCGAAAAAAAATATTCATAATGTTTTTATTTGTACTTTTTATCTATACCAAAGACATAATTCTCTATGGCTTTAATTTCTTTTGCTAAATCACATCCTTTAAACCCAGTGATGTCTTTATATCCAATTAATTGGGCGTATTTTTTTGTGTATTTATTTGCAATAGGAATATAAGACCAGTGCCATTTTTCTTCTTCATAGCCACTTCTTTTTGTTTTCTTTTTGTTTGTATAAACCTGATGAAAGCCAAATTTATGAGCATTTTTTTTCATCCACTGGTATTCTTTTAGTCCCTTTCCTTTGCTAAAATAAGAGTTTCCATTATAGTGATGAATGTCTATATCTGTTCCCCAATGATGTCTTGATGTTGATGGCATGGAGCAATATAATAAGATTTGAAGTGCTATTTTCTTGTTTTTTTCGATATTCAGACCAGAAGTGTCTTTTTTAACTTTTCTTTTGGCTGCTCGCCATTTTCTATCCCAAATGGACTTTTGAGCATAAAAATTCCGTGCTCCGGAGTTTATAATTAAAGAAATGCTATCTTTTTTTGCTGCCTCATGCATTTCAATAAATCGTTCACTAACTTCTTTTTGAAGATAAATCGGTCTATTGCAAAACCGTCTTGGCACTAGTACAAAACAGGTGTCTTTTGTGAAGTCACATTTTCCAAGTAAGTGAAATTTAAGTAGGCTGTCTGGCAATATTTTTGGGCCATTTTCTTTAACAACACTTGTGGTGTCTATCTTTTTTTTTGGTGTATTATTTTGTTTTTCTTTTTGCTCTTCACAAGAATTAAAAAGAAGGCCTAAAAAAACAAGTGTTAAGTAGAGTCGTGTTTTTTTAGGATTTAACATTTTAATGACATTCAGTATTAATTCCATTGACATAATTTTGAATTGCGCCAATTTCTTTAGCATGTTTACAGCCCATAAAGCCATTGATTTTTTCGTAGGAGATTAACTCAGTATATTTTTTTGTGTATTCTGCTGCTATTGGGATGTATGACCAATGCCACTTTTCCATTTCATAACCGGTTCTGTTTTCAATTTTTTTGTCTGAGTAAACTTGACAAAAACCATAGTCTCTAGCATTTTCAACCAACCAATTGTATTCTTTTAATCCTCGGCCACTTTCAAAATAGCTATTGTTAAGATTGTTGATGTCAATATCTGTTCCCCAATGGTGCCTTGATGTAGACGGCATGGAGCTGTATAGAAGTATTTTTAAAGCCCTTTTATTTGGGTCTTTAATGTCTTTTGCTGATGTGCCATCTGATAGGATTCTTTTTCCTGTCCATTTTCTTTCCCAAATACTTTTTTGATCATAGAAGTTACGTGTTCCCGAAATGATAGTTAGGTTAATCCCCTCTTTTTTTGCGGCATTAAACATCTCAATAAATTTTGAGTAAACTTCTTTTTGAAGATAAATAGTTCTATTGCTGTGAGGTTTTTTAACCAATACAAAAGCGCTGTCTTTAGAGGGAAAGAACTTTCCTGTTAGTCGAATTATTAGCAAGCTATCAGAAAGTTGATTAATTATTTTTTTTTCCTTATTTGTAATAGTGTCACCTAGACAGGAGGTATTGCTCTCTTGTGCGTTAATTGTATCAAGAGTGCTGTTCTTGCTTTGACAGTTAATAGACAATACTATTGTTAAGGCAAAACAAATAACTAAATAAAAACTATTTGCTCGTAAATTAATCATCTTGTAAAGATAGAACTTTACAAACAAAAAAACTTAGGTTTTTAATTCTTATAAACTATAACGATTCTCCTTTATTAGCTCAGTTGCGATTGTTTGTCTTGCTGCTTTTGAGTTAAAGGGTTGTGTTTTTGTAAAACGCTTAAGCCCCATCATCATCATTCTTGCTTCATCTCCCTCTGCAAAAGAATTAATCGCATCTTTTGCTGCCTTGTTAATTTTGTCAGCAACATCATAAAAGTATGTTTTAACAATGGCGATTGGAATTTCATTCTTTTCTTCTCCACTTGATTCTATAAGCTTCTCAACTCTTAAAAGTGTAGATTCTGCAAGATATGTCCACATGGCAAGATCAGCAATATTCATTAGAACTTCTTGTTCTTTTGCAAGGGTTTGCATTAGTTTTTGAACTGCCGCTCCAGCAACCATAAGTATTGTTTTTTTAAACCCATCAAGAGCTTGTCTTTCCATTGCCAATGGTCCTTCTGGAATATCAGAAATAGACGGAATGCTCATCAGTTCACCTGAAACTTTCATTGCTGGTCCCATTAGGTCAAGCTCTCCTTTCATAGCCCTTCTAAGAATCATATCTACAGATAGCATTCTATTGATTTCATTTGTTCCTTCAAAAATCCTGTTGATTCGTGCATCTCTATAACCTCTTTCAACAATGGATTCTGCAGAGTACCCCATTCCGCCAAAAATTTGAACTGCTTCGTCTACTACAAAATCCAAACACTCTGATCCGGCAACTTTTAACATGGCACACTCTGCAGCAAATTGCTCAATTCCCTTAAGTGTCGCTTTTCCTTTATCCATTCCACTTTCAATAAGGGCAGAAATGGCATCATCAATGTTTTGACCGGCTCGGTATGTAGCTGATTCTAGAACGTAAGACTGAATGGTTTGCTCAGCAATTTTATGTCTAATGGCGCCGTATTTAGAAATAGGACGGCCAAATTGTTCTCTCTCATTTGCGTATTTGATAGATACATCGATAGACCCTTTAGCACCACCAAGAACTCCTGCAGCCAATTTAATTCTTCCAATGTTTAAGATGTTTATGGCAATTTTAAATCCATTTTCTCTTTCAGAAAGCATATTCTCAACTGGCACATGAACATTGTTAAAGAAAACTTGTCTTGTTGAAGACCCTTTGATTCCCATTTTCTTTTCTTCTGGGTTCATGGTAATTCCTTCAGTATCTGCCTCTACTAAAAAAGCAGTTAAATTTTTATCATCATCAATTTTTGCAAAGACAGTGTAGAAATTAGCAAATCCAGCATTTGTTATCCACATTTTTTGGCCATTGATAATGTAGTTTTTTCCATCATCTGATAGTTTGGCTTTGGTTTTCCCTGAGTTTGCGTCAGAACCAGATCCAGGCTCAGTCAAACAATATGCTGCCTTCCATTCACCGCTGGCTAACTTTGGTATGTATTTTTTCTTTTGTTCTTCATTTCCATAATACAATAAAGGGAGTGTTCCAATACCTGTATGTGCTCCATATGCAACAGAAAAAGAAAATCCTTTCCCTAAATATTCAGTAGCAAGTAATGATGTTTTAAAGTCAACACCTAATCCGCCAAGGTCTTCGGGTACGGACATTCCTAGTAGGCCAAGTGAGCCTGCTTTTTCCATAATGCTTGGCATAAGCCCATCCTCCATTGCGTCAATTCTATCAAGGTTAGGTATGATTTCTTGAATAATGAAATCATCACACATTTGAGCAATCATATTTTGCTCTTCACTCCATTCTTCTGGAGTAAAAACTTCACTTGTGCTAACATCTCTAATGATGAATTCTCCTCCTTTAATTGCGTTTGTATTCATGTCTGATTTAATTTTGAGTGGTAAATATAAGGTAAAATACTATGCGTGCATAGTATTTATGTAAAAAAGTTGATTTTTTTTATTTGCTTACTATAAAAGTCTTGCTAACTCTATTCTCACCATCATCAAATAGCATGATGTAATTTCCTGAAGGTAAGTCAAGATGCAGGTATTCATTTTTGTTAATAAGCTTTTCAAATACTAGTTTCCCAACGTTGTCTTGA
>NZQU01000084.1 GCA_002696025.1 Crocinitomicaceae bacterium | reverse complement strand
CAAGATCAACTAAGTGCCGTAATTTAAATTTTTTATAACTTGATGAAGAGGCTTTTATAAAAGCTGGACCGTATTCAGCCTTTTTTTGATATGCAGCATAAACAGTGTTTATATTATTGAAAGAAGAAGACTTAATTTCAATCTTGGAAAGGTCCTTGCTCGCAATGCCAATGTTTGCCATGTTTACTCTAATATTTTGAACATAAAGCGTCGATTTTTCACCACCAGAGATGGCTTTGTCTCCTGCATTGTTAATGTCACAGTTTTCAATTGAAACAATCGATCCAGAAAAGTCTATACAGTCATTATTTGTATTTTTAAATGTACTGTTAGTTATTTTTCCCTTACAAAAGTCTCCATCAAGGCCATCCGCAAAAGTGTGTTGAATTAAAGACTCTGAAAGTGTAAAATTTGAACGAATAATGTTTAAAGCATCCTCACAATGATTGTCTTCAAATATACAATGTTGAATATTTACATTTGATTCATAAAAAGTAACGGCACCAGTTAGAGTCCAACCACTTTGTTTTAAGGTGTTTAATCCAGAAAAGTTAGTCCATTTAAGAGTTGATTTTTTATGAGCCTGTAAAACATGTATTCCCTGACTAGTTGAATCCCCTGAGATAACCACAGGTTTTTGTTTTGTTCCATTCATGAAAATAGGCGAATGGGAAATAATACCACTCTTATTTTTAAAATAGAGTTCACTTCCCGGCTCAAAAACAATGGAGTAATTTTCAGGTATATATATGAATTCTGTAATTGTTTTTTTTCCAGAAAACACAATAAGATTGTTTTTTATTTTATATGATTTGCTTTTGCCAAAACGATGATTTTTTTCAAGTTCAAGCCTTGGGTTTTGAGTCTTGGGAGATGGCCAATTAACGACTTTTTTCTTTAATATTTTATTAGGGATGTTTTCTGCTTTAAAGAATAAGTTTTTTACATGTCCATTGATTTTAATTTCTTGTTTTTTTGACTTTAATCTATCAAATAAAACCATTTGAATTGGCTTCTGTAATAAAATCATAGAATCTTTATTTTCTTTTATAGAATATCCAATAATTTTTATATCTGTTGAATGATAATTCTTAACCGAAATAATAGAATGCTCGTTTTCTTTTGTTTCCATAAAAGCCTTTAATCCTGTTTCTGAAAGATAAAGAGAGGTGTCCTTTAATGAGGCGAGATTGCTATAAGCTTTAACATGTTTTTTTATTTTATAGGGGTTTAGTTTATTAATTCTTTGGTGAATTTTTTTTGCATGTGCTTTCGCCATTTTCACATTAAATGAATAGCCTTCGTATTCTTTAGAAATTAGTTCTGTATAGTTTGTTAATTCACTCTGAATTTCATCGTAAAAACTTTCTTGGTATTTTTCAGAACTAAATGATTTTAAATAATTAAAGTATTTTCCAACAAAAGGTTTTTGTTGAATTAAATTAAAATTTAAAAAAGAATAATAAGGGATATTAGGAGGCTCCATATTACCTAAGCAAATCAAATTTGTGTTTTTTTCTTCCGGAATTTTTAATATTGAGAAGTCATACCCGATGGGTTCTAGTAGGCATGTTACGGGATTAAAATAGAAGCGTTGATTGTGCCACGCCATTGCATGGTATGCACCAAAGAGATCAACAAGAGCATAGTATTTTGAAATGTTTCGCACGTCAAATACATTTTTTAAATTTTTCTGGTGAGTCTTAAACTCATAAAGAAGGTTTTGACCAATAATAAATTGTTGTTTCAATGATTTGGACTTTATCGTTTTTTTCTTTTTAAAAGGCAAGATTGAAGCAGCATCATAATATGGTATTGTATTCCAACCATTTCCCCCATAGTTAAGGGCCATTTCCCAAACGCCCTCTTCATCAAACTTGAGAATAGGCCCCTCTCTTTTATCTTTTGATTCTAAAAGTTGTTTTTCAAAGTGTTCTTCTATCGCATAAACGCCTATTTCAACACCGTTAATATAAACGGGCATAAAAGAGTATCGAGTTGTTAAAACACCTTCCTTTTCAAACAATTTATGGATAACCCATTCATTTAAAAAGGATCGAGTGTTGGGGCTTTGAATTGAAAATGACTTCATTCCCAAGAAGGCATGCCCTTTGCCTGTTTTGATTCGATAGGACCATTTATGACCCTCTAAGTGATCTGTCCAGTCTCCTTTAATTCGAATTTCAATAGGTATTTTTTTACCCATGTAAGATATAGAGGCATCAAAGTATTTTTTCAATTTTTTATCAATTATGCCTTGTTTCAATGCAATATTTCTATTGCTAATGATCTTATTGTAGCTTTCTTTTGGAATATGAATATTCAGTGCTTTATCTTGATTGTATAAAATGGGCTTTGTTTTGTGATATTTGATTTTTAGGTCATCAAAATAAACGTCTTCTTCTAGTGGGTTATAGGCATAAATTTTTAAAAGATTAATATCTTTTGGAATCAATACATTTAAGATTATTTTTTTCCAGCCACTTTTTTCTTGAATACAGGGATAGTATTCTTTTACATATAAGTCCTCTGCTTTTTCAGATGATACCACAATGGCACCAGCGTTAAGATTGCTGGAGAATTTCCAAACAGAAACTTCTAGATAAGATCCTTTTTGAATCTCGTTTATTTTCACACACATTCCAAACTCACGTTCTTTCCCGACTTTACATGAAAATTTTCCAGAGTGAGCCCTTTCATTGCTTTGATTTTCTCCAGATTCAAAATAGTACCCATTATTAATAAAGACAGTTTGCTTGTTTTTAATGGTTGTTGTTTCTGCATCACAAGAAATTTCTTGGGCATTTTCAATTTTTTGATAGTTGCTGCTACAGGCAGATAGAACTATACAGAACAGACTAAAAACAGTCGTATTTTTAAAAAATTGTCGATAAAAAATCATTAAGCCAAAGTTAATTTATTATTAATAATAATAGTATTCTAATTATTTTCTTTTATCTATTATTATTTATATTTTTAAGCATTATGGAAGACATTCGTTATGCTATTATATGTGTAGATGATGAGCCCTTAATTTTACAAATGTTGGGCTTTCAACTTGAAAAAATAATAAACCCAGACACAACTCTTGTTGAGTGTTTTGAGGATCCAGTTGATGCTTTCGAAAACTTCAATGAAATTATTGAGGAGGGGATTGAAATAAAAGCGGTAATAGTTGATTATCAGATGCCTAAATTAAATGGATCTGGATTGACTAGGAAAATCAAAAGTAAATATCCTGATATTCCTGTTATTATGGTGTCTGGTCAAGCCAATTCTAGTGATGTTGACCAACTTCAAGAAGATAAAATCTTAGATGCATTTATACCAAAACCTTGGGATGAGGATGAACTNTTTGANGTTTTGANTCCACACCTCAAATCATTGATTAGCTAAAGAGTTCATTTAAAATGAAGGAAATTGAAAGGAAATTTTTGGTTGACAAAAAGACCATGCCATCATTAGATTTGTATGAATGTAAAAAAATCACCCAGGGATACTTATTAAACACAAAGGAAAAGACAGTGCGTGTTCGTCTTTCTGATAATGAAGCTTTTATTACTATAAAAGGTCCAACTTCAGGGATCTCTCGAGATGAGTATGACTTTCAAATTCCACATTCTGATGCTAAAAATATTTTAGAGGATTTTATTGATCAAAAAATTGATAAAACTAGATACATTATTCCTTTTGCAAATAAAAATTGGGAGTTGGATGTTTTTCATAATCACTTAGAGGGCTTGATAATAGCAGAAATTGAATTAGAAAGTGAAAATGAATTAATTGAAATTCCAGAATGGTGTGCCGAAGAGGTATCTCAAAATCCAATGTATTATAATGCTCAATTAATTAAACGTAATAATTTTTAACATGGTAGAATTTTGTAAGAAGATTACTCAAAGCAATATTTTTAAAAACTTCATTACTGTTGTAATATTAATTGCTGCCATATTAGTTGGAATATCAACATATGATCAATTTTCATTAAGACACCAATCAATATTAAGTTTTTTAAATACTTTGATTCTTCTTGTTTTTATATTAGAAGTTTTTATTAAGGTAATAGCAGAAGGAAATAAGCCATGGAAATATTTTATGGATCCTTGGAATGTTTTTGACTTTTCTATTGTATTCGCCGCTTTTTTACCATTTGGTGGAAGTTCAGTGGCGGTTCTTAGATTACTGAGGTTATTAAGAGTTTTAAAACTAATCAATGCTCTTCCAAAACTTCAAATGCTTGTAGGGGCACTTCTTCGTTCTATTCCATCAATGTTTTATGTTTCAATATTATTATCATTGCTTTTTTACATTTATGCTGTTGCTGGAGTTTTCTTTTTTGGAGAAAACGACCCTGTTCACTTTAGAAACCTGCAAACATCTATGCTTTCTCTTTTTAGAGTAGTTACTCTTGAAGACTGGACAGACATCATGTATATTAATATGTATGGATGTGAAAATTACGGATATGATTCTATTATGAGTCGTTGTACTGCTTCAACAGGAAACAAATGGGGCGCGGCAATATTTTTTGTGTCCTTTGTTTTAATAGGAACAATGATTTTCCTTAACTTATTTATAGGTGTTATTATGACAGGTATGGATGAGGCAAGGTCTGACGTCGAAGCAAAAAATAAACCTAAAAAAAGTGTTGATTTGTTGGAGCTAGAATCAAAAGTTGATGAAATAAGTGAGATGATTTCAAGATTGAAAATTAAAAATGACTCTTAATGTTTATTTAAATAGCTCATGCATAATGCTGCCATTTGAAGTGGGCATTTGAAAATTTAATAAATGAGCTACTGTAGCTGATATATCTGTAATTTCTCTTGGATTATCAAAAACAACATTCTCTTTAAAGTCAGGGCCAATTGCTAAAAAGTTTATTTTTTTACATCCCAAACAATCACAACCATGACTGATAAAGCCATTTTCAACTCCATCAAGGTGCCTCCCGTGATCATTGGTAACTATTAAAGTTGTTTTTCCAGAATATATAGGGTCATTTTCAATAAAGGACCAAATTTTATAAATATATTCATCCGTATCTTTTATTCCCTGAATATATCCAGCCCAATCATTTTTATGTCCAGAATAATCAGGTTCTCTAAAATTAATTAGGGTTAAATTTGGATGATGAGAAGAAAGAATATCCATGGTCCTATTGTACGTAATGCTATCGTGCCTGTATCCTCCCGATCCATCTTCTCCAATACCACAGTTTATCGCTGGAGAATGTTTCCCGTTCCACCCCGGGTATATACAGTTGGATAAGACGTGAAGTTTGTCTTTACTTGTGATAACCCATGATTTATTTTTACTTGCGCTTTTTGCATGCCTCCAATACTGAAATAGAGAGGGGAAATATGGAGTTTCAAGACCTGTGTTGTCTATCTCCTGATAATTTCCAGTTGTAAGTGCACTATGTCCATTATTTGTATAGGTAACACCATTATTATAAAATGAAGCATTAATTACACCTATAGGACTAAGGTCATTTTTAGTTCTAGGAATATTTGCATATGTTGAGTCGCCCCAAGATTCAGAGAAACGAGGCCCATCAATTACAACAATTATAACATTTTCAGTAATAAAATCATTATAGATAGACTCAGGGTTTTCATTATTATTTCTATCACAGCCCATCATTGTCATTGATAAAAAAACAATTACAGAAATTAAAAAGCCAATACGTTTTATTAAAATTTTCATAAATAAGGTTTGTGGGCACAAAACTAAACTCTATACGTTTTAATTATTTCATTAATAAGGGTGTAATCAATCACCCATTAAGGTGAAAAGAAAAGAGTTAATAAATTAAAAAGCAATAAGTTATCCTCTAATTTAATGAAAACTAGAGTTAAAAACGAACATCATTAGTTATTATTTAATGTTGTTTAAAATGTCTTTTAATTTAATATTAAATTATATTAGAAGAGAAAACTATTGGTGTAATGTTAAAAGCGTCCTTATTTATTTTGTGCTTAACGTCTTGTTTTATAATTAGATCTCAGGAAAAAATTGTAGAAAAAACGGTTCTTTCAATATCACCCAAAATCGGTTCTTCCTTTTCTTCTTGGTTTGGAAAAGACGTAAATGAATCTGAATTGTCATGGCTTAACCTTGGTTTTGTCATTGGCGCTCAGGCTGAATACGGGACAAATAAGTTAAAATCAATAACAGACCTTTCTTTTATCCAAAAAGGATCCCGTACCCCTATAAATTTTGGTGTTAAATATAAAACCACTCTAAATTGCTTAGATTTAAGTTCAGGTTTAAGATTCTATCCAATTAAACAATTGTCAATTCAAGGCGGCATTTACATATCTGCAGTTTTGTGGGGTAAATTAGATTATCATTTTATACCTGAGGGCCCCGAGACTATATCAGGAATGACACCTGAAGAATTGGGGATTAATTGGTTTGATTGTGGAGGAAAAACAGGCATATCTATTCATGTAATTCCACAAACTTCTTTAAATCTCAATTACCTTATGAGTGTTTTGCCAATAACCAATCATTCTAAAATTTACAACAGTTGTTTTTCGGCAACTTTATCATATAATGTTCCGGTAATCAAATCTAAAACGAGTAGAAAAAATGACTTTTTATAATTTTGTTTGGGCATGGACGACAATAGCCATTATTGTGTTTTTAATTTTAATTTATTTTAAAATAAAAGCACCATATGGCAGGCATACAAGTAACAAATGGGGTCCTGTTATCGATAATAAATGGGGGTGGTTTTGGATGGAGCTACCCGCCTTTCTTTTAATGCCTTTACTGGCTTTATTAGGACCTGAGCCGAAAACAGATCTGACATATCTTTTGGTTTTTTTATGGTCATACCATTATTTTTTTAGAACTTTTGTTTTTCCTTTCAGACTAAAAACAAAAAATAAAAAAATGCCCCTAGTGATTGTGGGGAGTGCCGTTTTTTTTAATGGCATTAATGGATTTGTAAATGGATATTTTATTGGTTTTATATCACATTTTTCAAATGAGGTTTTAAGTCCTAATGTTATAGCGGGGTTAATTATCTTTTGTTCTGGGATGATCATAAATAGACATGCTGATAAAAAGCTAATTTCTTTAAGAGAAAAAGACCAAGGTTATTTTATTCCAAAAGGAGGCATATTCAATTATATTTCTTGTCCCAATCATTTTGGTGAAATTGTTGAATGGGCTGGTTTTGCTATTGTTGCTTGGAGCGTTCCGGCTTTAAGTTTCTTTATTTGGACATTTTGTAACTTAGTACCGAGAGCACTCAATCATCATCAGTGGTATCAGTCTTATTTTGATGATTACCCAAAAAATAGAAAAGCAGTTATTCCTTTTGTATGGTAACAAAAAGCAGTATTTTATTGACGGGAGCAACAGGAACTGTTGGAAGAGAAGTATTGAAACAACTTTTAAATAAAAACAAGTACAATATTGTTGTTTTTAGTCCTGATAGAAAACGAAATAGAAGATTTTATTCCAAAATAAATGGGAATATTTCGGTTTGTTATGGCAGTCTTGAAAATGCAGATGATTTAAAAAAAATAACCGAGAAAATAGATTTTGTAATTCACCTTGCGGCAATAATTCCTCCTCTTGCTGATGAAAAACCAGAGATGGCCCATCGAGTTAATACACTTGGCACCCAATATTTGCTGTCTCGAGTAAAAGAGCTAAATCCCAACGCATATTTTATGTATAGTTCTTCAGTGTCTGTCTATGGAGATAGGCTTTCAAATCCGAATATTAAAGTGACAGATGAATTAATTGCCAGTGAAGGAGACGAATATGCTCTAACAAAAATAGAGGCAGAAAAACACATCCAAAATAGCGGTTTAAAGCATACAATATTTAGGCTTTCAGCAATAATGGGCGTTAAAAACCACAAACTTTCAAAATTGATGTTTCACATGCCTCTAGAAACTCCTATGGAGATTGTTACGCCACCAGATACAGCTCGGGTTTTTGTCAATGCATTGGATAAAAAAGAAGTTTTGATTGGTAAAATATTTAATCTTGGGGGCGGTGAAAAGTGCCGTTTGACATACAGGCAATTATTAGAAAAAAGCTTTGAGTTGTATGGTCTAGGGAGATTAAATTTTCACCCAAAAACATTTGCAGAAAAAAACTTTCATTGTGGCTATATGATTGATAGCGATGATCTTGAAGACATACTGAAGTTTAGAACACATACCTTAGAGGACTATTTTCTAATGACCAAAAAAAGCATCCCATGGGTTCAAAAAATAGCCACTCAAATTTTTAGTTATCCAGTTAAAAAATACCTTCAAAGTCTATCTGAGCCTCTTGAGGCGATTAAGAAAAAAGATGAAAAATTAATTCAAAGATTTTTCAAATAAAAGTCATTTTAAAACCGGTTTGTTTAAAAACTGTTTAATGTATAATTCAGGAAAATACCGATGTCCGGCACCACTTTTAAAGACTTTTCCCATTGCAGTCCATTTGTTTCTTAAATATTGATAACAAGACTTGCATTGTTTGGTGCCAAAAGGTCCTGCAACTTTTGATAATCCTCTGTTGTTTTTTACAACAAAATCAGAGCCATACAAAAGGATGCTGTTTCGTGGAAGTTTTTTAATTTTTTCTTTAAAAAAGTTGTTGGCTTCATCATATTCATCGGCCCAATTTGAACTGGTAAACCAAGGGTCAATAAAAGTAAAGCTCTTAATCTTATGTGTTTTTAATTCACTTGCTACATTTAACGCAAGATTAGACCCGATACTATAGCCGGCAAGAGTAATGCTGTCGTGCTCTACTTTTTCAATATCATGTATTATTTTTTTAAGACGGGTGTTATGGGTATAATAAAGAATGTTGTAGTCATTAAGCTTTGGATATCTATTTTTAAAATCTTTAAACATTTTTTTAATCCCAATTTTGGAGTGACCAAAACCACTAATAAAGACAAGCGTTTTCTGCTTTTGAGGTGCTTGAGAATAAGCATTTGTTAAGCTTATAAAAAGGAAAAAACTTAAAATGTATTTCAACATATTTATAAATAACGAAAATTGCCCATTACTTGTTACACCAAAAAAATCAAGTGAACAAAGAGCTTGGATAAAAAAAAGATTTTTATTTGCTTATAAAAAGAACATCATCTTTCTTATTGTAAGAAATATTACAATTATAAAACGAGGCAAGATCCTGAATGGAAACAACAAGTAGTTTTCGTTTATAAAAACTTGTTTCACCTGGTGACACAGATGTGCTGGTCCAAAAAGAACGGTTTTCACAATTTTTTTTAGGAATATACTCTAGCTCTTTTTGATTAAAATGCCAATTTATAGACATTTTTGTGTTCTTTTCTTTGTTTAATAAACTGATATTGTGTTTTTGTATTTGTTCACCAATATTTTTTGTCTCAATAGTTTCTTGTTTTTTTTGAAATAATGTGTCTTTTTTGTTGTTAGTAAAATAACCATCGTGGCTAGGTTGTTTGGAACTATATACTTCAATGTTGCCACCCATCATATTTGCGAATGCTTTTATGTCATTTGTGGTAATATAATAATGCCCTCCGTCTTTATATGTCAAAATAAAACCTAAAGGTTGAGTTTTCTTTTCCTTGTTTAATCCAAAACAATACATATATGTTTTCCCATTTGTCTTAAGTGCAATTTTTGTAAAACTAGGATTGGTTTTTTGAAAAAAAATAAAGTATAAAGGAATCGAAATTAGCATTAAAAAAACCAAGACGTTAGTCCATATTATTCTTTTTTTATTAATAAAATTCATGTTATTCTCTTTTATGTAAATATAAAAATTAAGAGTCCTTTTTAACTAAAACATATGGAATAATACCTGAGGCTAAAACAATCAAACTTAAAATGATTGCAATGGGAAAAACGATTAACATGGTAAAAACAAAGTGAATGTCATTAAGAGTTTCTGCCAGAAGATAAACACCAGGAAAAATTAAGACATAAGTAAAAAACAGGCATAAATTAGCCCAGGTTCTATGGTGCGTTAATAATTCAGAACAACCCTTGCATTTAAAGCCATCAACTTTCCAATAGTTAGGATATTCGCGCCTTGGAAAAAGCGGGTATTTGTGATTGCATTTAGGACAAGTTCGAAACCCCATGTTATTTATAACTATTCGTTTAAGTTAGCAATAAAAATTCAATAAGAGATATGCCTTATATTTATGTTATTGATGAGTTTTTCTAAAACACCTTTTGTATATATTTCTGTTTTCTTTATGATTGGACCTTCCTAGTTATTAAGCCGATCTAATAAAA
Organism: Crocinitomicaceae bacterium; assembly: GCA_002696025.1. Taxonomy (GTDB): domain Bacteria; phylum Bacteroidota; class Bacteroidia; order Flavobacteriales_D; family Crocinitomicaceae; genus UBA952. The sequence continues at coordinate 37 of NZQU01000084.1, read as the reverse complement.
TACTTTTTATTTTTTTATCAAAAATAGACTAGATATT
>NZQU01000083.1 GCA_002696025.1 Crocinitomicaceae bacterium | reverse complement strand
ATATGCAAGTCCGCTTACGATTGTTATATTATGACTGCTTAATTCATTTACTAAATTTTTAGTTATTTTTTTACCTGTAATTGATGCATTTCTTGAACCGACAATTGCAACGGTTTTTTTTGGAGAAAGTTTTCCATTTCCATAGTGATATAAAATAAGGGGAGGATCCGAGCAGTTTTTTAAACGGTTTGGGTATGAATCATTATCATAAAATGAAAAAGAGACCTTGTTTTTATTTAACTGATTTACTTCTATTTCTGCTGAATTTAGAGCATCTTTAAAATTTAATTTATTAAGAAAAGAGAGGGAAAATCCAGTTACACTTCTCAATGTATTTTTATTTAATTGAAAAAAATCATTTAATGGCATTCTAGATAAAATATGTTTAGCGCGCATGATACCAATTCCATTTAATTTATGGAGTGCAATTTGGTAAACTTGGTCAGAGTAATTCAAATTTTTATTAGTTTAGGAATGTTAAATTATTACGTTATAATTAAGATAGTAAGAAATTAGAACATGATGCGATTTTTTTTAATAGTATTATTATTCTTTTGTTTAAATAAAATTTCAAGTCAAGTTCTCGGAGTTGTTGTAGATGGGAACACTAAAGAACCGATTATAGGAGCAAAAGTTATTTGTTCTGATGGAAACAAACTTATAACAAGCTTTGATGGAGAGTTTCGATTTAATCCTAAAACTTTTCCAATTACTATTGTCATTAGTATGCTACAGTATGAAACAGATACGTTAATTGTATCCAAGCCAACTAAGCTTATTGTTAAGCTTCAAGAGCCATTAAAAAATTTAGAAACAGTTGTTGTTTCTGCTGGTAGAAGAAAGCAAAACATCGAAGAGGTATCTATTTCAATGGAAATATTAAAGGCAGAATTAATTGACAATAAGGGGTTTGCTAATCTAGAACAGGTTGTCGATCAAAGTCCAGGAGTTTATGCAATGGATGGAAATGTAAGCATAAGAGGAGGCGGAGGTTACGCTTATGGCGCTGGAAGTAGGGTTTTGCTTTTATGGAATGGAATACCAATGGTTTCGCCTGATGTTGGAGATGCCAAATGGAATGCCATTCCTATGGAGCAGGCATCTCAGATTGAGATAATTAAAGGCGCTTCATCTGTTCTATATGGAAGTGGGGCTCTTAATGGAATTATTTCTTTACAAGAAAGACAACCTAAATCAAAGGGAGAGTTTCGGTTTAAGTTTCAGTCTGGAATGTATGGCACACCATCAAGGCAAGGACTTCATTGGTGGGCAAAAACCCCCGTTTTTCATTTGATGGATGCCTATTATGGAAAGATGAATAAGAAAGTTGGAATTACCATGGCTATAAATGGTTTTAAAACAGATGGCTATAAGGATGGAGAGACAGAACAGAGAGGTAGAGTAAGCGGAACTTTTTATTTCAAACCATGGAAAGGAAATCGGTTAAAAACAGGTGTTGGGTATAATTTTCAATACGAAGATGTGGGGGCTTTTATATTATGGCAAAGTGACTCTTTAGGTTATACACCTCTTGGTGGAAGCGACCCAAATGTTTCGGGGTCGACTATAACAAACTTTAAGTCTATTAGATTAAATGTTGACCCTTATGCTACTTTTTATGATAAATTCAATAATAGACATACACTTAAGACTCGTTATTATCTAGTTACCACAGGAAATGCGACAAGTGTTTTTGCTTCTTCAAAAGCTGAAATGTATTATTCTGATTATCAATTTCAAAGAAAAGGAAAAAACAACACCAATATTACAGCGGGAATTACTTCTTCAATTAATAGAATTATAAGCCCCGTATTCAAGGACCACAATAGTAAAAACTTTGCCATGTATGGTCAATATGAAAAAAGTTGGGATAGATTTGATTTAACCGCTGGTCTTAGGGCCGAATATTTTAGGCAAGACTCACTAGAAGTAGACTCAAAATTTGTAATAACAGATAATTTAAGCCTACCTTTTTATCCAGTTATTAGGGCTGGCTTTCATTATAAATTAACAAGGGCGACTCATCTAAGAGCATCTTTTGGCCAGGGAATCAGATTCCCATCTGTTGCAGAAAGATTTGTGGCAACATCTGTTGGTGGTGTTATTATCTTCCCTAACCCAGAAGTTAAACCAGAAATAGGATGGTCTTCGGAGCTGGGAATAAAGCAAATATTTAGAATGGGAGATTGGAGAGGCGCATTGGATATTGCAGCATTTATAAATCAATACAGTAATATGATGGAGTTTACTTTTGGTCTCTATAAGCCTGATAGTATTGCTTTATCTACGAACCCTGATGATATTGGATATATAAACAATTGGATAGGTTTTCAGTCTCAAAATGCAGAACAAGCAAGAATTACAGGTTTAGAGGTGTCATTTAATAGTGAGGGAAAAATCAAACAGTTTGAAATAACCTCTTTGTTGGGTTATACTTACATGAATCCAGTTAGTTTAAACACAAGCCAATCATACCTTGAAACATTTTCTGACACTTCAACCAGAATGCTTAAATATAGATTTAATCATTTGGCTAAAGCGGATATTCAGATCAAATGGAAGAAAATAGCAATAGGTTTTTCTTCTCGATACAATAGTTTTATGTCAAACATTGATGCCGTTTTTGAAAATGGTTTGTTTGGGCAAGAGTTTTTGGTCGGCCTTAAGGAATATAGAAAGAAGTATAATAAAGGAGCCCTTGTTTTTGATACTAGAGCGATTTTAGAAGTCAAAAAGAACATCAAATTAAATTTCATTGTAAATAATGTATTTAACAGAGAATATGTGAGCAGACCGGCAGATATTCAACCTCCAAGAACATTTATTGTTCAGCTTCAATTCAACCTATAAATCAAATAAATTTCTCATTTCTTGAATTTTGGCTTTGTTATTGTATTTTTGAAAAAAAAATTTCAAATATGAATAACATTAACAAAATATTAATCTTCTTTTTTACGGTTTTATTTATAAACCCAGCAGTTTCACAAGAAGAAAAAGAAAATGACGAACTTATTAATTGGTATAACAACCACGAATTGGGAATCCAAGCACATAAAGCTTATAAAAAACTTAAAAGAAAAAAAAGCAAAACAGTTATTGTAGCTGTAATTGATTCAGGGGTTGACATTGAACATGAAGATTTAAAAGGAAAAATTTGGATCAACACAAAAGAGGCAGAAGGAGAAAAAGGAGTAGATGATGATAACAATGGTTATGTTGATGATTTATATGGTTGGAATTTTTTAGGAAATGCAAAAGGTGAAAATATAGATGCTACTCGCCTGGAAAAAGCAAGAATACTTCATGAATTAAAAGATAAATATGAGAATGTAGATCCCAAAATGATGGAGCAGAATGCTGAATTCAAACTATATCTTAAAGTTAAAAAAGAAGTTGAAAAAGAGCTTACTCAAATGAAGCAATATCAAAAAATGTATGGAGACAACCCTGAATATTCAAAATATTTTTCTGATCAAATTGACTTTAATTTAAANGCNGATTATGACGACAGATCNCTTATTGGAGATGACCCAAAGGATATAAGTGANAGAAGCTATGGAAATTCTAATGTTGAAGGNCCAGATGCTTTACACGGCACTCATGTTGCGGGTATTATTGCTGCTGTTAGAGGTAATGGCAAAGGAGGAGACGGTGTTGCAGAAAATGTTAAAATAATGTCCGTAAGAGCTGTGCCTAATGGTGATGAACATGATAAGGATATTGCTTTGGCAATAAGATACGCTGTTGATAATGGCGCAAAAATCATTAATATGTCTTTTGGAAAAGCTTATTCACCAAATCAAGAATGGGTTTATGAGGCGCTTAAGTATGCAGATGATCATGATGTTCTTTTAGTACATGCTGCAGGAAACGATGCTCAAAATGTAGATAAAACAGATAATTATCCAACTTCTAAATACTCTTTTCAAAAGGAAGCGTTTAAGTCTTATTTGACAATTGGAGCATCTACTCCAAATGCTAAAATTTTAAATGCATCTTTTTCTAATTATGGAAAAACAAAAGTGGATGTTTTTGCTCCGGGAGAAAAAATATACAATACGATTCCTGATAATAAATACAAATGGCTTCAAGGAACATCTATGGCAGCACCTGTTGTTTCTGGAGCAGCAGCATTTTTAGCATCATATTATCCTAAATTAAGCATGCAAGATATTAAAGAGATTTTAATGTCAACAGCAACAAAACATGAGGGGCCTTTTAGTAACTTATCAGTTACTGGTGGTGTTATCAATCTTAAGTGTGCTATTAAAAAAGCGAAAAAAATCTCGAGAAAAAAATAACGAACACAATTTTTATAAAAAATATAAAATGAAAAAAACAAAATTATTTAGCATAGTTGCGACCATATTTTTAATGGTTTCTTGCGCAGAGTCGAATGAAAAAGAAGAAACAGCAAATGCATCTTCAAATTCAGAATCTAATGAAATCAGTGTTGATGGCGAATATGCTTTAGATACATCTAGTTCTATTTTAAAATGGACAGGTTGGGAAGGCCCAAAAGATAGAAATCACAACCATTATGGAACGATGAAGTTTTCAAATGGAAAAATAAATATGAAAGGAAATGAAATTATAGAAGGGAAGTTTTCTTTGTCATTATCATCTATTTATGTAGAAGATTTATCAGAAGGAAAAAAAGGAATTCTTAAAAAACACTTAATGGCTGAGAAGTTTTTTAATGCAGCGCTTTTTCCAGATATTTTAGTTAAAATTTTACGATCAAAAGCTGGAATAGCTGATGTTGAAATAGGTATTCTAGGTAAAACTATTCAAACAAAGGTTCCTTTAGTTGTATCAATGAATGAAAAGGGACTAAGAATTAATGCAGAAAAGTTTGAAGTTGATTTTAAAGAAATTGGTGTTAGGGGATTTGAGCCAGATCTAAAAGACCCAAACGAATCAATAAGTCCAGTTATTGAGTTTGATTTAGATTTAATATTCTCTCAAAAATAGCTTTGCTTCAAAATATTTCAGCTATAATTTTTGATTTAGGAGGAGTTTTAATTGATGTTGATTATGACAAAACAATTAAAGCCTTTGAAAAATTAGGAATTGAAAATGCAGGTGAATTATATTCACAACAATCTCAATCAAGCTTATTTAATAAAATTGAATGTGGTGAAATAAGCACGGTAGATTTTTTGACGGAGTTATCTAAAAGAACCCAAAAGGACCTGGGTTTATTAGAAATAAAAGCGGCTTGGAATGCCATTATTGGCCCTTACAATAAAAGAATAATTCCACTTTTGCGATCCCTTAAAAAAGAGTATAAGTTATTTGTTTTAAGCAACACAAATTTAATTCATATTGAAAAAGCCAATGAGGAATGGAGTAAAATATCAAGCCTTTCAATGTCTTCTTTTTTTGATAAGGTTTATTTATCTCATGAAATAGGCGATCGCAAACCCAACAGCAGTGTTTTTAAAAATTTATGTGAAGAACAGAATTTAAATCCAGGCAAAACTCTTTTTATAGATGATTCTATTCAGCATATTGAATCTGCTAAACGGATGGGATTAAAAACCCATCATCTTAAATCAATGGAAAGTCTTTATGAACTTTTTTCTTGACACATCTCAATTAATACTCCAGAAGTTGATTTGGGATGTAAAAAAGCAATTAGTTTATTATCTGCACCAGGCTTTGCGCTTTTATGAATCAACTCAAATCCATTTTCTATTAACCTAGTAATTTCAGATTCAATATCATTTACATCAAAAGCAATGTGGTGAATACCTTGACCCTTTCTATCTAAAAACTTCGCAATTGGACTAGTGGGGTCGGTCGCTTCAAGTAGCTCTATTTTAGATTCTCCAACTTGAATAAATGCTGTTTTTACCCCTTCACTTAAAACACTTTCTGTCTTGTAACATTTTTTACCTAATAAAAGCTCAAATTCCCTTATTGATTTTTGCATATCCGAAACAGCAATTCCAAGATGTTCTATTTTGTTAAACATATTAGTTTTTAATGAATTTTTCAGTTTTGTTATCAAAGTTAATGTAGTAAAGCCCGTTAACAATTTTAGAGCAATTAACGCTTGAACCAAAGCCCTTCATAATAATGTTCCCATAAGCATCAAAAATCTGATAATAGGTTTCTGCAGGAATGCCTTTACTTGAAAAATTTATTTTCTGCTTAACTTTTGTAGGACTTTTAGTGACAGCAGAAACTTCTGAAATGAAAGAGACTGATTTGGAGGCTCTTTTTTTTAAGCTCTTGTCAATTTGACAAACCCGCACTTCGTTTTTACCAGAGTGAGGGGACAGATTAAATTCGTATGATTGATTGTTTGTTCCCTTTCCGTTTACCTCTCCGACAGGAACCCATTTATCCCATTTATATTGCTCGACAATAAAAGCTAACTTTCCATTTTCATTTTTAGTTTTCCATTTTAATTTTCCATCTTTTGAAGCAGAAATAGAAACAATATCAAAAGTACTATTGGGCCTTAAAACTTCAGCATTAATAAATTCAGGTAAACAACCGCTATTGTGATCAATAATAATAAAAACTTCACTTCCAATTTTAAGGTTTAATGGTTTTAAATTAATAGTGATTGTAGAGTTGCCCAGAGATACAGGGAATACATCTCCATTAACTGTTATTTTGTTAATACAAAAACCAAAACCATCATTGTTGCTTGGGTTTTTTAGATGAATATTGATTCCTTGATAATAGCCTTCAATTGCTAATTTCTCTTGTGAGTTATAAGAAAAAGCAAACAAAAAAATTAAGCAACAAGAAAAGAGAAAAGAATTCATAAATTATTTATAGCTATGTATTACTTGCATTACCGAATATACCAATAAGATGCCAAACTTTTTATTTAATTAATAAAAAAACACAATTAATCTAAATTGTATATTTGATGTATGTCAAAAATACCGAAGGAATACATGATTGCTATTGATGCAGTTGTAAAAGCATCAATTAAAATAATGAAGGTTTATAATGAATCTTTTGATGTTGAAATAAAGGGTGATGGATCTCCTTTAACTATTGCAGATTTAGAGTCATCAAAAATAATAGAGGCCGCGCTTCAAGAAACTCAAATACCAATTACTGGAGAAGAAACCAAAAAAGGGGACTATGAAATTAGAAAAACATGGAATAAGTCATGGTGTGTTGATCCATTAGATGGTACAAAAGAGTTTGTTAACAGAAATGGTGAGTTTGCTGTAAATATAGCTTTGATAGAAAAACAAACCCCTACTTTTGGTTTGATAGCATCTCCGGTTTCTGAGCAAATACTCTTTGGAGATAAAGATTTGGGTGTTTTTACTTTTTCATTTGATGATGCTGATAAGCCATCCAATTGGAAAAAAATAAAAGCGAAAGAGAGTCCTAATAGGCCGATTGGAATTGTTTATTCAAGAAGTCATTCTTCTGGCCCTATGGATGAATTTATAGAAGAGCTTAAGGCGAAATATGGAGAGCCTGCCTTTGTTAAAAAAGGATCTTCTTTAAAGTTTTTTGACCTTGCCTTAGGGAAGGCAGATGTTTATCCAAGATTTGCCCCTACCATGGAATGGGACATTGCTTCGGGACAAGCCATTTTAAATGCGCTCGGTGGAGAAGTGATTCATGCTGAAACCAAAAAACCATTAATTTATAACAAAGAAAACCTAAAAAACCCTAGTTTTATAGCAAGTACAAAAGCAATATTAAATAATACTGATGCTTAGCTTTAGAAGCTGTTTTTGTTCAATAAAGGCCCATGATTAAAAAAGGTAGTTTATTGTTTTTCTTATCTGTTTGTTTTTTTGGGCAAGCACAAATGAATAATTTACTTCATTTAAATACGCATTCAAAAGATGCTTGGCTTTTAAATAATAAAAAACACAAAGTTGGAGATATTTCAGAGTTTATTGAGGAGTATTCTATAACACCTAGGCCACTAAAATCCTTTCTTCCTGTTCAACCTTTTCATTCAAATACAAAAACCTCAAAGGCAGTTCACCACAAGTCAAAATTAGGAAATATTGACTCTATAACTATAGAGAAATCATTTGAACCCAAAACATTGCCAATAAAGCATTTTTTCACTTCAAATGACAAACAGCCTCAAATAAATTATTTGTTTTTTACTCGTGGCAAAAATTATACACTAGGAATTACTCCTGCGCTTAATTTCTCAATGGGAAAAGATTTTAGGGACACAACAAATAATACTCTTTTTAGAAACACTAGAGGATTTATGGTAGAAGGAACGCTTTTAGAAAATGTTTCCTTCTCCACTTCATTTTATGAAAATCAGGCCAGATTTAGCGCTTATGAAAACGACTACATTGCTTCACATGGTGAGTTTTATCCTACAAGTAATGGAAATTATATAATGCAAAATGCAGTTGTGCCTGGTGGCGCAAGAACAAAACCTTTTAAAACCAATGGATATGACTTTGCCTTTGCCCAAGGATATATCAGTTATCGTCCAAATAAACATTTAACGCTTACAACAGGAAATAACCCTCAGTTTGTGGGTCTGGGTTATCGATCTTTGCTTTTATCGGATAACAGCTATGGAGCACCATATATACGAGCAGATATTTCGGTAAATTCAAAATGGGCATTTAATTATTATCGAGCGAGATATATGAACCTTGTGCGTCAAACAGCTCATTCAACGGTGGAGGCATATTATACACCAAAGGCTTTTACTTCCAGCTATATTTCTTATAAGCCCTTTGCTGAGTTTGAGATGAGCTTATTTGAGGGTTCTATTTGGCTGAAAGATCAAACAAAAAATGGAAGAACGCATGCTTTATCTTATAATCCGATTCCATTTTTAGCCGCTTTAGCCTCAGATACGATGGTATATAGTATAAATGGCTTGAACTTGAATTATCAAGTGCCATTGAAAAAAATGACAATGATTTTATATGGTCAATTGGCCATTGGTAATTTAGACTTTAATCAACATGCTTTTCAAGTGGGAATTAGGCAGTTTTATGGAGATATCAAAAAGTTGTCTATCAAAACACAATTAGAATACAATTTTGTTTCAAAAGAGATGTATCAGAGTAAAAATAGAAGCCTTAGTTATAGCCATTATAATTTACCTATTGCCCATGTAAACACAAATGCCTTTAATGAGTTTATTATAAGAACGAATGTAGAGTATAAGAGTATTTATTTTGATTATAAGGGAATAGTTTATTTATTAAAAGACAAGCAAGACGGTGCATTGCTTCAAATAGATTTAAATAACCCATTATATAATGGAACAATACTTCACAATTGGTTCGAATTGGGCTATTTGATAAATAGGCAATCTCAAATGAAAGTTTTTTCGAGGTTTGGAATAAGAAGCCAAATCGGAGATATTAATAGAGAAAACATGATTTTTTCTTTTGGCTTAAAAACAGGATTTATAAACCAGTACAATGATTATTAGGGTATTTATTTTTTGCTTTATTAGTTTTTTTGGGTTTTCACAATTCAAAACAGGCTATCAATCCTCATATTTAATAGAGGATGGGCCAATTAGCACAATAGATGACATTACCTCACACACTTCCATAAAGCCTTTCGATCATTATCGTTTTATTGAACCTAGTCGTTTAGTAATAATGGATTCCGTAGGAAAAGAAAAAGAATCAGGGACGAATAATTTAGGATTAAATCTAACTCCGATAATAGATATGGGAGGACAATATATAGAGGGGTTTTATGGTTACCGGCTTGGAGCAGGATTGATGACAGAGGCATCGTTTAAAAATAAATTTTATGGAAG
>NZQU01000082.1 GCA_002696025.1 Crocinitomicaceae bacterium | reverse complement strand
GTTTGGCGTACTTTAGATACCATTTCATCTTTTTGCACTTCTTCTTTAAATAGGTGATGTTTGTCAACAATGTTTTTTACATTGTCCCAGGTTTGCTTTTCTTCAAATAAATCTAAACTTGCACAAGCAGCAGCGCAAGCCAAGGCATTTCCAGTAAATGAATGACCATGCAGCAATGCCTTTTTCTTATCATCTGATAAGAATGCATTGTAAATTTTTTCGGATGCAACAGTTAAACCCAAAGGCAGTGTTCCGCCAGTTAAACCCTTTGAAAGACAAACTATATCTGGATGAATATTAAGATGATCTAAAGCAAACAACTTACCTGTTCTACCCCATCCTGTCATCACTTCATCAAAAATAATAAGTATCTCATGTTTTTTTGCAAGTTTCATTAAAGATTCTAGCTGTTCAACAGAATACATTCTCATTCCTGACGAACCCTGTACAAGAGGCTCAACAATAAGAGCACAAACATCTCCTTTTGCAAAAATTTCTTTGGCTTGTTCTATAAAATGATTATCAGTCTCATTTTTTGGAAAATCAAGACACTCAATATCAAAAAAATAAGGTTCAAATGGTTCATTAAAATATCCCCTCTCCCCTAAAGACATGGCCCCAAAAGTATCCCCATGATAAGCACCAGATAAGGCAACTATTCTTTTTTTATCAACATTATTATTATGGTGAAACTGAATGACCATTTTAAGAGCAACTTCAACAGATGTTGAACCATCATCTGAAAAGAAAACTTTTTCTAATTTTTCTGGTAAAATGTCTGAAATACGTCTGGAAAGCTCGATTGCTTTTGGGTGTTTTACTCCAGCAAAAATAACATGGTCAAGGGTATTAAATTGATCATTAATTGCTTTACCAATATAGGGATGACTATGACCATGAACATTCACCCACCATGAAGAGTTTGCATCGATGTATTCCTTTCCCAAATCATCGAATAAACTAACCCCCTTTGTTTTGGTAATTAAGAGTGTATTGGTATCCGTTTTCATTTGTGTAAAAGGATGCCATATGTTATCTGGTTTTTTCATTAAATATTTTTTAAAAATGAACTGCTCTTTAGTTTTAAAGCTTCTTTTTCAATAAAAGAAGTATTTAAAGAACTAGTAATTGGTATTCTATAAAAATTACTTGTATTTGCATTTTTTCTGATAGCAGCTTCTGTTGTTTTGTGTTCATCACCAACAAAAACGATTCCTAACAATGGTATTTTTAACTTTTTCAATAATTCAACGCTAAGCAAGGTGTGATTGATACTTCCCAAGTAATGTCGAGAAACCAATACAGTTGGTAATTTGTGCTGAACTAAAAAATCAGAAAACAAGTATCCCTCGTTATTGAATGGAACCATTAAACCTCCAGCCATTTCTACTAAAAGATGATTGGAATCTGGAATTTTGATGGTGTCAGGATTGATGGTGACTCCTTCAAGCTCTGCAGCAGCATGAGGAGACAATGGCTCTTTTAGAGAACAGGAACATGGATGAATGATTGTTGTTTTATTTGTTAATTCATCAATGGTAAAAGAATCGTCATCAGTTAAAGAACCGGATTGTATTGGTTTCCAATACTCAAAACCATAGGCTTTACAAAATATGGCACTTACAATAGTTTTACCAACATCTGTACTTATTCCTGATATAGCAAATCGCATTACTTAAAAGAATTTATAAAAGTTTACTTTTTTATAAAGCTTTTAACAACTGTTCTTTTGTCTGAATTAAGGTGGACAAAATAGCTTCCTGCATCTAATTTTGAAATATCTAGTTTTGAGTTTTGAACTAAACCAGATGCCACTTTTTGACCAATACTATTTGTTATTTCGTAAGAAACAGCGTTCAAATTACTAATTGAAAGTTCGTTTGAAGATGGATTTGGATATACAATTACATCTACTGAATTCACAGAATTTAAACCTGAAAATGTTTGAGGCATCTCTTTAGATAGTACAATCGTACTTGAAACATTGAATGCAGAAGATGCTAAAGAAGTTGTTAAATGAACAAAGATCGGAAGATTGCTGACCGAATGGTCATAATATTCATACAATGTTCTGTTTAATTGAGCTACTCCTACCAATGGGATTGTTGCTATTACACTATCTTTAAGTTTATACCTAATTACATTTGTATAGGTATTTAATGGTAATACAAGTGTCCCTTGACCATCAACTGTTGCAACACCTGCTCCATTAGCTGGCACAGGTCCGGTAGGTAACAATGCAGTCTCAAGTGTTCCATCGAAAATATCTGTAAGAACATCACCAACAACAAAAGGGTAAGTCATTAACTTTTGATCATCATTTGAAAAAGAAACAACAAAATCACCAGCGCCTGGATCTGAAAAAACAAAACCTTGAGAAACTCGTTCTGACATACCACCAGTTCCTGAATTAAAAAACATAGAAATTGAGGACGCAATATTTANTGCTTTNACAGAAGTNGGGAAANTNNCNGCATTNGAAGAAAGTGTNGCATCTGTAATAGTNATGTNATTTGTTAAACTATTGACACTAGAAATNGTTGAATAATCCCANTTNACTCCTGTTCCNGTAATTGATTCATAATCTGTTGTATTTGAATCACAAACATATAGAGTTGCAGCATCACCAATAGCAGGTTCATTAGAAACATCTAATGATTGAGAAAATGTTAAAAAGGGTATAAATAATAAAGTATTTAGTATAAGTTTCATGAATTTTATTTTTTCAAATTTAATCAATTTAAGTAACAGAATAAATTTTATTAGGAGATATATAAAGAGTTTAGTGGTTAATGCTAATTTTGTAGACACAAAATTATTTACTTATGAAAAAGTATGACGTTATAGTTATCGGATCTGGACCTGGAGGATATGTTGCTGCTATTAGATGTGCACAACTTGGTTTAAAAACTGCCATTGTTGAAAAATACAATACTCTTGGAGGAACATGTTTAAATGTTGGATGCATTCCATCCAAGGCACTGCTTGATTCTTCAGAACATTTCTATAATGCCAAACATACTTTTGCTGATCATGGAATCCAAACCGGAGAAATCAAAGCTGATTTGACCCAAATGATTGCAAGAAAAAATAAAGTTGTTGAACAAACTTGTTCAGGAGTTAAATATTTAATGGACAAAAATAAAATCGAAGTTCTCGAGGGTATTGGATCATTTAAAGATAAGAACATTGTGATTGTTCAATCGGGCAAAAATAAAAAGGAAATTGAAGGTAAAAATATAATAATTGCAACTGGATCTAAACCAAATTACTTTCCAGGAATGGAGCCAGACAAAAAAAGAATCATTACATCAACTGAAGCACTTAGTTTAACCGAAATACCAAAGAAAATGCTAGTCATTGGAGCTGGAGTAATTGGTCTTGAATTAGGGGCTGTATATAAAAGATTGGGTTCAGAAGTTGAAGTAATTGAATTTGCACCTAAGATTCTTCCAACAATGGATGGCACTATATCAAAAGAATTTACAAAAGTTCTTAAGAAAAGTGGATTTAAACTTCATATGGAGCATAAGGTTCAAAAAGTAGAAAACAAAGGAAAAGAAGTAATTGTAAAAGCGCTTAACAAAAAGAATGAAGAAGTTGAGCTTAAGGGTGATTACTGTTTGGTTGCTGTTGGAAGAAAAGCATATACAGAAGGACTTAACCTTGAAAAGGCAGGAGTTAAGGCAAATGAAAGAGGACAAGTAGAAGTTAACGATCAACTTCAAACCTCATCACCTCATATCTATGCTATTGGAGATGTTGTTAGGGGCGCTATGCTTGCTCACAAAGCCGAGGATGAAGGTGTTTTCGTCGCTGAATTAATTGCTGGTCAAAAACCACATATTAATTACAACTTAATTCCTGGGGTTGTTTACACTTGGCCAGAGATAGCAAGTGTAGGTAAAACGGAGGAAGAATTAAAAGCTGAAGGAAAAGAAATTAAAGTCGGATCCTTCCCGATCAAAGCACTAGGAAGAGCTAGAGCGAGTATGGATATATCAGGATTGATAAAAGTAATTGCCGATAAACAAACAGATGAAATTCTTGGAGTTCATATGATATCAGCAAGAGCAGCAGATTTGATTATGGAAGCGGTTACCGCAATGGAGTACAGAGCATCTGCTGAGGATATTGCAAGAATATGTCATCCACATCCAACATATAGTGAGGCAATGAAAGAAGCTGCTATGGCCGCTACTGAAGATAGGGCCATGCATATATAAAGACCTATAGAATTGTTATTTCTTTAATAAATCAGAACACTTTTTTTTAAAATCCTCTAATCTTGGATTGCTTACAGATATGACATAAGGATTATTTGGATTAATTTTTTTGTAGTCTTGATGGTATTCCTCTGCCTTATAGAACTTATTAAAAGGAACAAGATCTGTTGTTATTTTAGAAAAGACTTTATTTCTAATTAATGAATCTATAAAACCTTCTGCAATTGTTTTTTCATTCTTATTTGAATAAAAAATTACAGATCGATACTGAGAACCAATATCTGGACCTTGCTGATGATATGTTGTTGGATCATGAGAGCTAAAAAATACCCTTAATAAATCTTTGTAATCGACAACAGATGAGTCATAATAAACCAATACAGACTCAGCATGCCCCGTTTCACCCGCAGAAACCTGATTATAAGTTGGATTTTTTTCTTTTCCTCCTGAATAGCCTGATACAGCCTCTGCAACACCATCTACTGATTCATAAACAGCCTCTACACACCAAAAACAACCACTGGCAAAATAAGCCTTTTGATAAGAAGAATAATCTTTATTGTTTTTTTTGGGTGAACTTTGACCACAAGAAAACAATGCAAAAACACTAAAAGATATAAGTGAGATAAAACGTAAAATCAAAAGCCTATTTTTTAAAGTTATCAGAGACGTGCAATTCTTTTGTACCATGCGTCCACGAATAGAATCCTTCTCCTGTTTTAACTCCTTTTTTACCAGCTGTAACCATATTCACAAGTAAAGGGCATGGAGCATATTTTGGGTTTCCAAAACCATCATGAAGTACTTCTAGAATAGCAAGACAAACATCAAGGCCAATGAAATCAGCAAGTTGAAGTGGACCCATTGGATGAGCCATTCCAAGTTTCATTACAGTATCGATTTCTTCAACTCCTGCTACCCCCTCATACAATGTGTAAATTGCTTCATTAATCATAGGCATTAAAATTCTATTGGCAACAAAACCTGGGTAATCATTGACTTCAACAGGTACTTTTCCTAAATTTTTTGACAAATCCATGATCAACTTGGTTACTTCATCAGAAGTTGAATACCCCCTTATAATTTCCACCAATTTCATGATTGGAACAGGATTCATAAAGTGCATACCTATTACCTTATCAGGTCGATTGGTTACAGATGCGATTTTAGTAATACTTATTGAAGATGTATTAGTAGCCAAAATAACGTCAGATGCAGCAACTTCATCAAGGTTTTTAAATATCTTCAATTTTAAATCAATATTTTCTGTTGCAGCTTCAACAACCAATTGAACATCTTTAACTCCATCAGAAATAGATGTATATGTTTTGATGTTGTTTAATGTGGTTTCTTTTTGAGCTTCAGAGATCTTCTCTTTAGCAACCATTCTGCTTAAATTTTTGGAAATCGTAGCCAATGCTTTTTCTATTGCTGTTTCTGAAACGTCAATTAAAGATACTTGATAACCACTTTGTGCAAATACATGAGCAATTCCATTACCCATTGTACCCGCTCCTATTACTGCAATATTTTTCATAATTATTTTTTTACAAATATAATCAAGTAGAGATAGTTAAAGTCAAAAAAACAAGCTTTAAAATTATATCAAGTAAAGATTTTTACCAGAGTTATAATTGATTTTCATATCCATCACCTTTTGTACAAACTTGAATGAAGCATTTGAATCTTGAGTGATTTTTATAAATTCTGTATCACAAAAAAAAGTAACTGTATTTTTATCACCTTTGAAAATAATTAATTTGTGAAATGGTATCACAAATCCATAAGTATCTAAAATTGATTTGAAATGAATTAGTATTCCTTTTGGTCTGATCTCTATATTACAAGATTTGGCGTTACTATTAACATCTAAAAGCAATTTAACATCCATACTAGCATCTTTAATTTTAAGTTTTGGAGAGCCAATACCATTCATTTTAATTCTTTCAATAAATCCATAGGCTTTACCTAAAGATTCATTTATAAAGTTTTTTACTTTTTTATTATTGTAGGATATATTGAGTATCATTTGAAATCTATTTATTAATTAACAATTAAAGTTATTTGATGTTCATTCTATAAATATACAGTTGATAAAACTTAGCTATTTATCCCATAGTTAATGTTAACTTTATCCCATCATTATCATAATAAAATGAGTTTCATTAAAAATATTAAAACAAATACATTTATTAAGTCTGTTTCAGTATTGATGACAGGAACTGTTTTAGCACAGGCCCTTACCTATTTAATCACTCCAGTTTTAACTCGAATTTATTCTACTGAAGAAATGGGGGAACTTGGGGTTTATTTAAGAATTGTTGGTTTTGTTGCTGCATTGGCGACTATGCGTTATGAATTGACTCTTCCACTCCCCAAAAGAGACAAACATGCCTTCTTACTATACAGACTTTCGCTAAAAATTGCATTTTTCATTATTCTAGCATGTGCATTAACAGCTATTCTTTATCTAGTTACAAAGTCATTTGAATTATATGAATCTCTTTTTCTGTTGTTTTGTTTTTTGAGCGTCATATTTGTTGTTTTTATTAATACAGGAACAAATTGGGCGATAAGAGTTAAAAACTTTAAAAGAATTTCAAATTCAAGGATAAGCAATTCATTGTTTTCTAATGCTTTTAGGTGGATTTTTGGTGTAATGAGTTTTGGAAGCCTTGGTTTGATAGCAGCAACTTTAATTGGTTATGTTGTTTCTTCATTCTCATTTATCAAAGAGTTTTTTAAGATTAATGCAAACAAGAAAAAACAAATTTCCAATAAGCAAACATATGTTTTAGCTAAAGAATACAAAGACTTCCCTTTGATAAATTTGCCTCATGTCCTTGTTGATCTGGGAAGGGATCTATTAGTTGCAGGTTTAATTATTTTGTTTTTCTCTAAAAGTGTTTTTGGATCCTACAGTCATTCTTATGCGATATTAAGAATCCCACTTGTTATCGTAGGTGCATCTATTGGTCAAGTTCTTTTTAGCACTTGCTCCGAATATTTAAATAAAGGAAAAGAAATCCAAAGTATCTTAAAAAAGACGCTCATCACATTAGTTGGGCTTTCTTTTATTCCTTTTCTATTCATTTTTTTATACGGAGAGGACCTATTTGCTTTTGTATTTAGTGCTGAATGGGCTGAATCAGGATATTATTCTGAAATTATGTCTATTTGGCTTTTTGGGAATTTTTTAGCCTCAAGTATCTCAACAATTCCTCTCATTATTGGTCGTCAAAAGGAATTTTTCTTTCTAGGGCTAATTTCATCGGCGATTCAAATTATAGGATTTGGAGTTCTACCACTTTACATTGGAAATAATAATGATGCTTTTATTGATATATTATGGATTGTTTCAATTATTATGACAGTCTTTAATGTTTTAGTTGTTTTTATAACACTTTATTATTCTAAAATTCAAAAAATAAAATTCTAGTTTAACATAGGTAAATTGGGAAATAACTATCCAATATATTAGCTATATTTGTTAATCCTGTTGCAAATTATAATTCAAGAATCATAAAAAAAATATTACTACATATCAGAAGGAAATTTCTAAAAAAATTTTCACCTAAAATGATTCACGGATATAAAAGAGAGTTAGACGGTAAATTTTTACCATTAACAAGAGTCAGTAATTCTACTTTTATTGATTATCCACATAAATTTGAAATCGAAAACAATGTTTATGTTGGGCATCATAATTTTATAGAAGCTAGTAATGGGATAAAAATTGAAGAAGGTTGCCAAATAACAAATTTTGTCACCATTACATCCCATTCAAGTCATGATTCTATTAGAATAAACAATCATCAAACTAAAGATAAAATAGCATACCATACCGGATCAATTGAAATCAATAAGTATTCATTTATTGGGCCCTATTCGACCATTATGCCTAATACAAAGATTGGAAAAGGCTGTATTGTATGTGCCTACAGTTATCTTCAAGGAGAATTTCCTGACTTTTCCATTATCAAAGGAAACCCTGCAAAAGTGGTTGGTTCAGTAAAAGATAAAGATCAAGAATTTTTAAATAACTACCCTGAAATCATTCATGACTATAATAAATGGGCTAAAAATGAATAATAAATTATCAATTTTACTTTGTTGGTTAATTATAGGTTCTGTAACATTTATACCAGCAATAAAAATTAAAGAACAACTTCCGTCTATTCAATTTATTGATCTTATTCTTCCAATTGTTGTTATTACTTTATACTTAAATAAACATTTAATAACATGGAAAAAACTATACACAACTATATTAATTTTTAGTGGCTACATTTTATTTGATATTGTATTAAATAATTTATCATCTAATACAAATAGTTATTTTGAAATATACAAAGTGTTAAAGTTTTTAATTATCATTTTATTTTTCTCATGCCTCCCATTCAATAAATACTTTAATAAAGTAATCTATCCCATTTTCTATATTTTGATAATTTTCAACACCCTACATTTTTTTGATTTTTGGGATTTCAACTTGATTGTTGAACAGTATTATAATGGAGGGATTCATATTAAAACATTCGGACTTAATAGTTTGGGAGAACCTGCAACCAAAAGACTTATCGGAACCATAGGTAATCCTAACAATAATGCTATTCTTTTTCTTTTTTTTACTGTTTTACTTTATTCAAAAAAAAAGAAAGACTACTTTTTAATATTTTCCATTTTTCTGTCATTATTCTTTTTCTTCCTTTGTCAATCTCGGACAGCTATAATAGCATTATTTGCCATCATAATTATACATCTTATCATTGAATTCACAAACGAAAAAAGAACTGTTTTATCAATAAAAAATCTTATCATTTTATCTGTTTGTTCATTGGCATTTTTATTTTCAAATCTGATAAACAAACCAACTTACACCATGTCAATGGTAAAACAAAACCCCACTCAAAGCAAATCAGTTCAAGGTAGAATGGAAGTATGGGGGGATTTATTATTAATGGTCAAAGAAAAACCCATTTTTGGTTACGGTCCAAACAAAAATTATTTTTATCAAAATAAAATCTACTCAGAAAGTGAATATATAATGTTTATTTGGAGGTATGGAATTGTTGGTTTATTAGCATATATATTATTATTAATCTACTTGTTTTCAGTTGCCTACAATCAAAGGCTTTCAGCCGAAGGTCTATTGCTTTTACAATCTGTAGTGATAATTGGGATCACATCTCTAACAAATAACCCTTTGAGCTCACGAGAAATTTCAATATTATGGGGGCTTATTATCGGTAGTTTTTTTTACATTAAAAATCATAACTTTATTTTAGATGAAAAGTAAAAAATTACTGCTTGTTGGAGGAACAAATGGATCTATTCACATCAAAAATTATTTCAATCTAATTTCAGCTTATTTTGATGATGTACTTGTTATATCTCAAGATAAAATTGACTTTCACCATCATAAAACCGTCAACTTTTCAATAAAAAATCCATTTGTATTTTTATGGAATGTTTTTAAAATGAAACGAATAATAAATAAATACAAACCATCCGTTATTCATGTGCATCAAGCAAACTCATTTTCTTTTTTAACAACATTAGCAAACAACAAAAAGACTCCTTTAATCATAACAACTTGGGGTAGTGATGTTCTTTTATTGCCAGAAAAAGGGGCCCTATATAAATATATTGTTAAATACTCCCTTAATCGAGCTGATTTTATAACTGCTGATGCAGCTTATATGAAAGAAAAAATCATTAAAATGGGCATCAAAAATAAAATAATGCTTGCTAATTTTGGAATTGATTTTGAAACCATATCAGATTCATCTATAAAAGAAAACATTATCTATTCCAATCGACTTCATGAAAGACTATATAATGTAGATAAAATAATTCTTTCATTTTCTCATTTTATCAAGGAAAACTCTTCTTGGAAATTAATTATTGGAGCCAATGGATCTGAAACTGAAAACCTATTAAAGCTTGCAGAAAAAATATTGCCAAAGAATTCTTTTGAATTTATTGGGTTTGTAAATAGAAAAGAAAATATAGAAAATTACCAAAAGGCGAAAATTTGGGTTTCTATACCCTCAAGTGATGGAACAGCTATAAGTCTTTTGGAGGCAATGGCATATGGTTGCATTCCTATTTTAAGTGATTTACCTGCAAATAAAGAATGGGTAAAGAACAATGAAAATGGAATTATAGTTGAAGATAAATTGGAACATGAATTCAATAAAGCATTAAATTTAGAATTAGAAAGTGTAAAAAGTAGGAATTTAGATTTGATCTCTAAACATGCTACTAAAAAAGTAAATAGAGAAAAGTTTTATTCGATATACAACAAAGTTGATTATAAATAAAAGTGATTAAAAAAATTAAAGTTTGTCATTTAACAAGTGCTCATCCTGAAAATGACATCAGGATTTTTCACAAGCAATGTATCAGTCTTTACAATTCAGATTTTGATGTATACCTTGTTGTCCCTAATACCAAAGAAAAAACAAGTCATGGGATTCAGATTAAAAGTTTTCAATCTCAAAAAAAAGGACGACTCAAAAGATTTTTAAATACAGTAAACCTTGTTTATAAAAAAGCACTAGAAATAGATGCAGATATTTATCATTTTCATGACCCAGAGTTATTGAGAATTGGATTAAAACTTGCAAAAAAAGGGAAAATAGTTATTTACGATGCCCATGAAGATGTCCCTAAACAAATTATGGACAAGCATTGGATCCCCAAAATTCTAAGGAGTTTAGTATCTTATTTATTTTCAATGTATGAAGCATATGTTGCAAAAAGAATAAGCGGTATTATCTCAGTTACTGAAAACATATGTAATCGTTTTAAAAAACAAAATGAAAATGTTGAATTAGTAGCTAATTATCCATTGCTTGAGGAAGCAGAAACAATGAATCAACTAGACTTCAAGAAAAAGGAAAAACAAATTTGTTACATAGGAGGCTTATTTCCTACAAGAGGAATTGCTGAAATGGTTGAATCTATTGAAAATATTGATGTTGAATTGATTCTCGCTGGTACTTTTTCACCAGAATTATTTAAATCAGAATTAGAAAGCAAAAACAGTTGGAACAAAGTCAAGTATTTGGGCCATGTTAAAAGAGAAAAAATAATGGAAATCCTAAAAACTTCTAAACTTGGTTTGGTAACACTTCACCCAACTAGAAGTTATGTTGAATCCCTTCCCATTAAAATGTTTGAATATATGTCTGCGGGTTTACCAGTAATTGCATCTAATTTCCCTGAATGGAAAACTATTATTAATGAAACGAATTGTGGTATATGTGTTGATCCTCTTGATCCAAATCAAATCTCTAATGCTATTCACACCATTTTAAGTAACCCATCACAAGCAAATTTAATGGGTAAAAATGGTAAAGAAGCATTTTACAATAAATACAATTGGCTCATAGAAGAAAAAAAATTAATTGCATTTTACAATAAATTAATTCAATTGCAGAGTCAAGATTAATAAGATGAAAATAATAACAATTATAGGTGCTAGACCACAATTCATTAAATCTTCAATTTTAAGTAAGACAATTGGAAAATATTCTGAAATAAATGAAGTTATAATCCATTCAGGTCAACACTTTGATTCAAATATGAGTGAGGTTTTCTTTGAGGAAATGGGAATTAAAAAACCAAAATACAATCTTAAAATTAACTCTTCACAAAAAGGGACAACAATGATTGGGCGAATGATTGAAAAATGTGAAGCTATTTTAAAAATTGAAAAGCCTGATTTAGTATTGGTTTATGGAGATACAAATACAACTTTGGCAGGTGCTCTATCAGCAAACAATTTAAATATTCCAATAGCACATGTTGAAGCAGGATTAAGAAGTTTTAATCATTTTATGCCTGAAGAAATAAACAGAATTATTACAGATAAAATCTCAACCTATTTATTTTGCCCAACGCAAAAAGCTGTTGAAAACCTAATGAAAGAAGGCCTGAGTGAAAATCAAAAGATATTTAAATGTGGAGATGTAATGCAAGATGCTGCATTTTATTATGCTGAAAAATCTGCTATAAAATCTAATGTTATTTCTAAAATAAACCTTTCAAAATTTATACTTTGCACACTTCACCGGGCTGAAAATACAGATAATGAAATAAAATTAAGATCTATTGTAAATTCTTTAAATGAAATTCATAAAACCACACCTATTGTTTTACCACTTCACCCAAGAACAAAATTAAAGATACAAGAACTTGGCCTTAATTTAAATGTAAATATTATTGACCCTGTAGGGTATTTTGACATGATGGAATTACTAAAAAAATGTGCTTTGGTTCTTACAGATAGCGGCGGTCTTCAGAAAGAAGCTTATTTCTTTAAGAAAAACTGTGTCACGATGAGAGATGAGACGGAATGGGTTGAATTAATTGAAAAGAAAGTCAATATAATTGTTGGTTCTGAGAAAGATAAAATTGTTAATGGCGTTAATTTAATGCTCAATCAAAAAAGTGATTTTACAAGTGATTTATACGGGAATGGCAATGCCTGCCATATAATCGTAAAAGAAATATCTAATAAATGATAAGCGCAATAAAAAAAGAATCAATCATTGAAAAACTAATTCTGTTTTTTATAATATCCATTTTTTGTATCCCAAAAATTACAGCCATAGCTGGCATTCTTTTTTTTAGTTCATTTTTATACATTTCAATAAAAAAAAAGCTGACCTTTAGATTAAATAGAGAACTTCTTTTCTTTATTGTTTTATACCTTTTATATATCATTGGCATGTTGATGTCTAATGATCAAAGCAACTTTAAACACATTATAGAAAGTAAAATCGTTTTCCTCATTCTTCCACTTGTTTTTTCTATTGGATATCATAAAAGTTACAATCATAAAAACATCCATTTAAGTATTGTATTGTCAATAATAGCATACTCTATATACGGAATTTATAATGGACTTTTATGGTATTTTGACAATGATATAAGCAATCCTTATTTTGGAACATATTATTGTTTTACTAGAGGCATTTTATCTCCACTAACTCATCCTAGTTATGATGCCGCGTATGTTTTTTTAGGCGTATTGTCAACTTTATCACTTTATAAGAATGGCCACTTAAAAAAATACATCTCTATTTTAATTTTAATCTTTCTTTCATTAAAAATAATGTTGCTTTTTTCGTTTTCTGGGATTTTATTTTACTTTATTTTTCTCTTAATAATGGTTTTCTGGTATGCTAAAAACAGATGGAACTTAATGGCTGGCTTTTCGATTCTTTCATTATTATTTTTATGTATTTTCTTTCTATTGAATAATGTTCCAATGCTAAAAACAGATTTCAATAATGCAAAAAATCACAGCATCTCTTACATTTCTGATCCACAAGGTTTTATTGAGAAATCTGATAAAAATCCAAATGGAACTGTTATTAGAATTATCATGTGGAAAGTTTCATATGACCTGATAAAAGAAAACCCATTAGGTTATGGAGTTGGAGATGCCATGTATGTAACCAACTCTAAACTTAAAAAATATGGTTTTGATGAAATGGTCAAACATGATTTAAATCCACACAATCAATACCTTCAGATAGGATTAGAATTGGGTATTTTCCCTTTACTTATTTTTATTTTTGGTTGTTTATATCTTCTTGTAAATGCATGGAAATCAAAAAATCATTTCTTACTATTTATAGTTCTTAACCTTATATTCAACTGTTGTTTTGAATCTATGCTACAAAGACAAAGTGGCATTGTGTTTTATACCTTTTTCATTTGTTTATTTTTGCAATGGAATGTTAAAGAAAATCGATTACTATAAATTATGAAAAAAGTTTCCATTGTTATTCCATGTAGAAATGAAGAGAAATATATAGAAACATGTATTGAATCTTTACTATCCAATGGATATCCTGAAGACTTAATTGAAATTTTGGTTGTAGATGGTGAAAGTAATGATCGAACCATTGATATTGTATTAAATCTTCAAAAAACAAACCAACAAATCAAATTAATAAACAATCCTAAAAGACTCACCCCTTTTGCACTAAACCTGGGTGTTTTTAATGCTTCAAATGAATACCTGTTAATTGCAAGTGCCCATAGTTCTTTTGAAAAAAATTACATTCAAACGCTAATTGATAATATTTCTTCTCTTGAAAATGCTGTTGCTGTTGGTGGAATAATGGAAACAAAAGTAAAAAATTCAAATCCATTGTCGGAAGCCATTAAAGAAGTTTTAACTCACCCTTTTGGTGTTGGGAATTCAATCTTCAGAATCGGTACAAATAAAGTTAAAAAAGTAGATACTGTTCCATTTGGTTTATATAAAACCAAAGAGCTTGTTGAACTTAAAGGATATAATGAAAGACTGATTAGAAACCATGACATGGAACTTTCTAAAAGAATTTTAAAAAAAGGAGGAATTATTTATCTAGTACCTGATGCAAAGTGTAATTATTTTGCTAGAGAGAATTATACTGCTTTAGCAAAAAACAATTTCAATAATGGAAAATGGAATATACTAACAGTATACATTACAAATACGTTTTCTTCTTTAAGTTTAAGACATTTTATCCCATTGTTTTTTCTTCTATCCATAAGTATTCCTTCAATAGCAGCTATATGTTATTTTCCTTTTATTTACCTTTCATTTTCAGCATTCTGTTTATATATAATGGCAATGATGTATTTTTCTTTGAAAATAAATAATAATAAAACCAATTTTTTATTGATACTATTTGCTTTTTTATGCTTACATCTTAGTTATGGTATGGGTTCAATGTATGGCTTTTTAAAAATTCCACTTACAAAAAGATGAACATTTGCGATAAATATAAAACTGAGCTTTCGGCTTTCCTTAATGTAAAGAAAGATGCTATTTCGTTATATTGGAAAGGACGAGTGGCTTTATATACTGCTCTTAAATCTATGGGCATTTCTAAAGGTGATGAGGTGATCATTCCTGCATTTACATGTGTTGTGGTTCCAAATGCAATCATTTATCTAGGAGCAACCCCTATTTATGTTGATATTGAAGAGCAAAATTTATGTACAACAAAGAATTTAATTGAAAAAAAAATAACCCACAAAACCAAGTGTATTGTCATTCAAAATATGTTAGGCCTATCTAATGAAGTAGATGAAATTGTTTTATTAGCTAAAAAACATGGGCTCTACACAATTGAAGATTGCACGCATGGATTTGGAGGTAAGTACAACGGACTATATAACGGGCTTAAAAGTGATTGTTCATTTTATTCAAGCCAATGGAACAAACCATTTTCTACTGGTGTTGGAGGCATATTGTTGGTTAACAATCAAAATTTAAAGTCACAAATTGAGCTTAATAATAAAAACTTAAGCAAGCCTTCAAATAAATCTAAATTAACACTGCATTTATTGATTTTATTTAGAAAATATATATTAAAAGACTGGTCTTATTGGTTTTTACTCAAACTCTACAGGAAATTAAGTATGCT
Organism: Crocinitomicaceae bacterium; assembly: GCA_002696025.1. GTDB lineage: Bacteria > Bacteroidota > Bacteroidia > Flavobacteriales_D > Crocinitomicaceae > UBA952. Next base: position 4,302 of record NZQU01000082.1, on the reverse strand, counting down.
AGGTCTTGTTGTTGGCTCATCTCAAAAAGAAGAAATTACTGGAATAACCATTCCTAATAATTATCTCATCTCATCTTCATATGTTCAGGCAAAATTTGGTCTTAAAGAACTCAAACAAATGCATAATAAGTTATCAATAAGAAGAGAAAATGGGCTTATTTATAATGAATGGATGAAAAAAAACAATAAATATTTTATCGATGAAAAATATTTAGACAATCATTCTTTTTTAAAATACCCTATCCTTGTTAAGGACCGAGATGTTTTTTTAACACTTGCTGTAAAAGCAAAAATTCAAATGGGAGACTGGTTTATTTCACCTCTGCACCCGGTTAAAGATAATTTAAGTCAATGGCATCTTGAAAAGAAAAACTACCCTTGTGCGGTAAAAATCAGTCAACATATTTTAAATTTACCATCAGATGTTAAGAATGTAAATGCCATTCTTAAATTTTTAAATAAAAACAAAGCACAAATTCTATAAATATGATACCATTCAGTCCCCCAAGAATTGATCAAAAAGTTTTAGATGAAGTAAATGCTGCTTTAATTAGTGGTTGGATAACAACTGGACCAAGAACCAAGTTATTTGAAAAAAAAATAAGTGAATACTGTTCTTGTAAAACAACCGTGGCAGTTAGTTCATGGACAAATGGAATGGAGGTTCTCCTTAGATGGTGGGGAATTGGACCAGGTGATGAGGTGATCATCCCTGTTTATACTTATTGTGCAAGTGCCAATGTTGTTTTTCATACTGGTGCAAAAGCAATAATGGTAGATATTAATAAGGAGGATTTTAATATTTCAATTGAAAAGATAAAAGAAGCAATTACAGAAAAAACCAAGCTGATCATGCCTGTAGACATTGGTGGGTTACCATGTGATTATAATGAATTAATAGCATTAATTAATGCCCCTGATATAAAAAGGATGTTTAATCCATCAAATAAAAAACAAGAACAACTAGGTAGAATATTAGTAGCTGCAGATGCTGCCCATAGTTTTGGAGCGAGTTATATGGGAATCAAATCAGGAAATATTGCTGATGTTACTTGTTTTTCTTTTCACGCTGTTAAAAACTTGACTACAGCCGAAGGTGGTGCCATTTGCTTTAATCTTCCAGAACCTTTTAATCACGATGAGATATACAAAGAGTTTTGCATCAAAATTCTTCATGGGCAAAGCAAAGATGCGTTGTCAAAAACTAAAAAAGGTGCTTGGAAATATGATGTTATCGAGCCCGGATACAAATGTAACATGACAGATATTCAAGCTGCAATAGGTTTGATAGAATTAGAACGTTATCATGAAAACCTTCAAAGACGATCTGAAATTTTTAGAGCATACGATCAAGCATTTCAAAGTCTAAGCTGGGCCATAACTCCAATATACGAAACAGATATTAAAACAAGTTCATATCATTTGTATTTACTTCGAATCAATAATATAAATGAAGAACAAAGAGACTCAATTATTCAATCAATTTTTGATGAAGATGTATCCGTTAATGTTCATTTTCAACCCCTACCCCTTCTAACAGCATATAAAAACATAGGATATGATATAAGTGATTACCCTGAAGCCTATCATAAATTTTCATGTGAAATTAGCCTACCTGTATATTATACCTTAAGTGATGAAGATGTATTAAAAGTAATTAATGCAGTAAAAAATGCAGTAAATAAGACTCTATAATGAAAAGAGTTTTTGATATCATATTTTCTTTAACAGTTCTATTACTTTTTCTACCCCTTGGGTTTGTTATTTCTGTTTTAATTTTAATTTCATCTAAAGGTGGGATTTTTTATAAACAAACAAGAATTGGCAAAAATAAAAAACCATTCTCTCTACTTAAATTTAGATCAATGAAAATTGAATCTGACAAAAAAGGAAAATTAACCGTTGGGATGAATGACAAAAGAATTACAAAAATTGGAGGCTTTATAAGAAAATACAAACTTGATGAATTTCCTCAGTTTATTAATGTAATAAAAGGAGACATGAGTATTGTTGGTCCCAGACCTGAAGTAAAAGAATACGTTGATTTGTATAATGAAGAAGAATTAAAAATTCTTAATGTTAAACCTGGAATCACTGATTATGCTTCACTTGAATATTTTAGAGAAAATGAAGTTTTAGCTCAATCAAAAAATCCTGAGAAAACATATATCGAAGAGATCATGCCAAAAAAAATAGCTCTGAATTACAAGTATTTAAAAAACCCAACTTTACCACATGATTTTAAAATCATTTTTAAAACGATTTTAAGAATAATCAGGAATTAGAAAAAAACACTAGAGTTAGAGACAAAAAAAAACAGAGCCGAAACTCTGTTTATTATTTTTTTATGATTTAACTTCTTCTGGTTTTGGAAGTAAAACTTTTCTAGATAGTTTCCATTTTCTAGATTTCGGATCGCGTCCAATCACCTTAAATTTAACGACATCTCCTTCTTTACATACATCTTCCATTTTATTTACCCTTTCATGAGCAAATTCAGAAATATGAATTAAACCATCTGTACCAGGTAGTATTTCAACAAAAACTCCATATGCCTGTAAAGATTTAATTTTACCTTCATATTCTGCTCCGTCTTCTACTTGAGGAGGATAGGCAATTAAACGAACAGCTTTAACTGCTGCTGCCATATCTTCCGCATTATTAGACATCACCTGAACTCTTCCTTCTCCAGTTTCAAGCTCTTCAATAGTAATACTGGTATTTGTGTCTTTTTGTAGTTGCTGGATGATTTTTCCTCCAGGTCCTATAATAGCACCTATTGTATCATTTGGAACATTGAATGCTTCTATTCTTGGTGTTTGAGGCTTGAATTCTTGATTAGGCTCAGCTATTGTCTCAACAATTTTATTTAAAATGTGTAATCTTCCTTCTTTTGCTTGATTAAGCGCTTGAATTAATACTTCATAAGGCAAACCATCTACTTTAATATCCATTTGACATGCTGTAATTCCAGCTGCAGTACCCGTTACTTTAAAGTCCATATCTCCTAGGTGATCTTCATCACCAAGAATATCAGATAAGACAGCATATTTACCATCCTCTGCAACAAGCCCCATGGCAATACCTGAAACTGGTGCTTTAATTTTAACACCACCATCCATTAAAGCTAAAGTTCCTGCACAAACAGTAGCCATTGAAGACGAACCGTTAGACTCTAATATTTCAGATACCAATCTGATTGTATAAGAATTGTCCTCTGGTAGAACAGGCTTTAGAGCTCTTAACGCTAAATTACCATGACCAATTTCTCTTCTACTAACACTAAACTTCATTCTTGCTTCTCCAGTAGAAAATGGAGGAAAATTATAATGCAACATAAAAGGTTCAGTTCCTTGTCTTGTCGCGCCATCTATCATTTGCTCATCCATTTTACCACCTAAAGTAAGCGTAGTTAAAGATTGAGTTTCTCCACGTGTAAAAACTGCAGATCCATGAACCATGGGTAAATAATCAACTTGTGCCCATATCGGACGAATTTCATCAAAATCACGCCCATCCAAACGAATAGATTCATGAAGCATTACATGACGCACTGCTTTTTTCATAGCGGCTTTGAAATAAACAGAAACATATTTTCCTATTTCATCTGTTTCTTCATCACTTAATGATTCAATAAATTCTTCTTTAATAGCTCCAAATAATTCAGCTCTTTTTTCTTTAGATGCAAGCCCTTGTCTAGCAACAGCCTTACACTTTTCAAATGCAAAATCCATGATTCTATCTCTAACTTCATCATTATGATCTTCATGAGAATATTCTCTCTTAGGCGATGATGTTGGGATTTCAGATGCCAAATCCAATTGAAATTGACAATGCTTTTTAATTTCTTCATGAGCAACTTTGATTGCATCAACCATTTCCTCTTCAGAAATCTCCTGCATTTCACCCTCTAACATCACAATATCATTCATTGTACCAGATATAATGATATCAATGTCAGATTCTGCCATCTCTTCAACTGTAGGATTTATAATAAAGTCTCCTCCTACTCTACCAACTCTAACATGAGAAACTGGTCCATTGAATGGAATGTCAGAAACAGCTATAGCTGTAGATGCAGCCAATCCTACTAATGTATCTGGATTGTTAACACCATCATAAGATAGCAATTGCATCATTACCTGAACTTCTGCATGATAATCATCTGGAAATAGTGGTCTTAACGCCCTATCTACAATTCTCATAATTAATATTTCACCTTCAGATGGTCTTGCTTCTCTTCTGAAAAATCCACCAGGAATTCTACCTGCTGCTGCATATTTTTCTCGGTAATCAACTGTA
>NZQU01000081.1 GCA_002696025.1 Crocinitomicaceae bacterium | reverse complement strand
TAGAAGAGGAAATTAATAAATACGACAGTGATGTTGAAGTGATAGAATGCAAGGACATGTGCTTGTCACAGGGATGGGTTGATCTTAAAAGTGATTTTTGTGATCCGGGGAGTGAATACAAAGAAACCATAGAAACAGGTTTGGAAGCAGCATCAAATGGAGGCTATACCCATGTCTGCATTTTGCCATCTACAGAACCTAATATAGACGGTAAAACACAAGTTGAATATATTTTAAATAAGTCAAAAAATTCAATTACCAGTGCACACCCGATAGGTAGTATTACTAAAAAAGGACAAGGAAAAGAGCTGGCAGAAATGTATGATATGCATTCGTCAGGAGTTCAATTGTTTTCTGATGACAACATACATGTTTCTACGGGAATGTTGTCTAGATCATTACTATATGCTAAAACAATAGAAGCTACAGTTGCGGTTTTTTCGAGTGATCCTAGCCTTTCTAATGGCTCCTTGGTAAATGAGGGCATAGCATCATTAAGAACAGGAATGAAGTCAGAACCTTCAATCTCTGAGGAAATAGAAGTTGAAAGAAATCTAAGCGTATTGGCTTATACAGAAGGAAAGCTTCATTTGACAGGTGTTTCAACACAGAAGTCGGTAACCTTAATAAAAGCAGCAAAGTCATCAGGTCTAAATGTAACTGCTTCAGTAAATATAATGAACCTATTGTTTAATGATGAGGCAGTATTAAATTTTGATACAAACTTTAAAGTTAAACCACCATTAAGAAGTGCAGCTGATCAAAAAGCTCTTTTAAAAGGTTTTTTAGAAGGGACAATAGACACAATAGATTCAGACCATAGGCCGAAAGATATAGATGAAAAAGATATAGAGTTTAGTAATGCTGCTTTTGGAGGAATTCAAATTCAAACAGTATTTCCAAGTTTCAATACTTCTTTTTCTGACTATATTCAGAACTTAATAAACGCAATTTCTATCAATTCAAGAAAAATAGCAGGAATACCTTTAGCAACGATTGAGGAAGGAGAAACTGTAGACGCAACTTTGTATGATACAAACCAGGAGTTTGAATTAAATAAAAAATCAATTAAATCAAAAATGAAAAACAGCCCATTTTTGGAGAAATCCTTTAAAGGAAAAGTAAAAGCTGTAATTAATAATAATAAACACATCATTTTTGAATAAAATGACAAAAAGAAATTTTTTGAAACAATTTATTCAAGAAAACAAAATGGTAGGTTCTATTTTGCCAAGCTCTCGATTTTTAGTAAAAAAAATGTTAAAAGACACAGAGATTGAACAGGCAAAAGTTGTTGTAGAGTTTGGCCCAGGAACAGGAATTATTACCAATAAAATTTTAAAAAGACTTGCTCCCGACGCTCATTTTATTGTATTTGAATTGAATAATGATTTTTTCAAATCACTTCAACAAAAATTAAATGATCCCAGGGTTATTTTAATAAATGATACAGCACAAAAACTACCACATTATTTAAAGGAAAATAATTTAAATAATGTACAAGTAATTATATCTTCATTACCTCTTGCAAACTTTAATATAAGAATGGCATATGACATAGTCAAAACATCATATGAATGCTTATCAAAGGGAGGAGTGTATGTTCAATTTCAATATACTTTACAAGCAAAAAAAATATTATTGAAGTGTTTTTCTAATGCACAAATAAAAATAGCAGCATTGAATGTACCGCCAGCATTTGTTTATAACTGCAAGAAATAATGAATTCAAGAGAGTTTTCTCTTACTTTTGTGTTACAATGCCCACGTGGTGGAATTGGTAGACACGCCATCTTGAGGGGGTGGTGCCAATAGGTGTGCTGGTTCGAATCCAGTCGTGGGCACAAAATAAAAGCTAATAATTTATTAGCTTTTATTGTTTGGTTTATATTATAATTATGTTTTCATTCGTTCAATTAAAAGGCTTTTTAAATCAAATAAAACTAGGGATTANCTCTTATTATAAAGCTTTATTTTTTATTAAAAAACACGGCTATTTTTGGTATATNCTCATTCCCTTTATTTTGATGTTTTGGGTTTATAAANTAGGNTTTTACTTACAAAACCTTACTCATAAACCAAACATTTATTCAGTAAACGAAATGGTATGGTTTTTAATTTATGTCTTAATAGAAGTAACCATAGCATTAATGTTAATGAGGTTTACAAAATACCTTGTTGTTGCTCTACTTTCTCCTTTACTAGCTCATATAACTGAAAAAACAGAAAGAATAATAACTAAAACCAAAACACCATATAGTTTAGAGCAATACATTATTGATATCAAACGAGCACTTGTGATTTTGATTCGCAATTTAATGTGGTACTATAGTTACTTTGTTATTATTCAAATTGTTTGTTATATTTTTTGGGAAGAACCCAAAAATAGTCCGCTTCAATGGCTAAATATTCTTATCTGTGCTTATTACTATGGATTTAGTTTTCTTGATTATGTAATAGAAAGAAGAAAAAAAACGGTTTCAGAAAGTATTTTATTTGTCAGAAAAAATGCAGGGCTAGCGATTACAATAGGATTGGGATATTCAGCTCTTTTATGGGTTCCTGTCGACCTAGATGTTTTTTTTAATTATACACTAACATTTGCACAAACAAAAGAAGCAATCATTCAACTTTTTTGGTGGCTTTTAGCTTCAACAGCTCCCATTTTATCTTGTGTATGTGCATCATTAGCGATGCAACAAATTGATCCAATTCAAACAAATAGTACTAATGCTTGATAAGTAGTTTTTTTGTAATTATTGTTCCATCTGAACAATAGGCTTTAACAAAATAAGCTCCGTTTTTATAAGTAGTTAGATCTATAATGCTGCTGCTATTAATGGTGCTAGAATTTATTTTATTTCCCATAACATCAAAAAAATCAAGCCTATAAGGGTCATTTAAATCACTGATAATAGAGATGTAATTGTTTGCGGGGTTTGGAAAAATAGAAATGGAACTAGATGAGTTTTCAAAATCAGATGTGCTGGCAAAGTAATCTATTAAGATGTCAATAGAATCGATTTGATTAAGACTTCCATTTTGCATTACCCCAAAGAGATATCTATAATGAGACTGTCCAAAAAAGTTTGTATCTGGATACAAATCTAATTTAAGCGCACCATATTCATTGGTATCTATTAGCATGCTGTGTGGGCTTGTCCAAAAAGAGCTATCAATTTGACCAGAACTATAGCATTGACCATTAATAGGGTCATTAGATGCTGCCCAGCAAAAGCCATCAGCCCACCCATTTAATGTGTTTAATTCAACACAAGTAACGTACAATAAAAAAGTATCTGTAGCACTAATATTATGCGCTTCGATATTTAAATAAAAGTCTTGTTTTGAGGGAGCGGTAAATTGATATGTCCCACCTGAATATGATGCGGTATCACCACTAATTTGAACTTTTAAACTACTTTGAGAAGTTATCGAAATAAAAAATAAACAGAAGTAAACAAATACTCCCCATTTACTAGTGAGATTATATTTCATAAATGTGGATAAGGGAAATTTAATGTCTTATAACTACTTTCCTAGATACAGCTTTTCTGTTGGGAGCTTTAATACTAATAAAATAAATTCCATTTTTAAAGTTGGAAACATTTATTTTCTTAGAACCAGAAATGCTTGTTTTTTCAATTTGTTGCCCTAGAACATCATAAATTTTTAAAGAAGCTGTTTCAGAGTTAGATAAAACTACATTAATATATTGTGATGCAGGATTTGGATTGATAGAAATAGTAAAAGGGTTTGTTTCTTCATTTATGCTTGCAGCATAATCAACAATTAAATCAACAGAATCCATGTTATTTATTCCAGTTGCGTCAGTTCCAACATAATATCTGTATGTTGCAACACCTGAAGTTGCATCATCAGGATCAATTTGTGCTTTTAATTTTGCATAATCTCCACTTGCTACAGTAAACGTAGTATTCACTGAATTTGTCCATAAAATGGAACCCATTTGATTAGATGAAAAACACGTTCCACCAAAAGGATCATTAGAAAGGCCCCAACAAAGACCATCTGACCAACCACTTGGCACATTAACTTTTCTTCTGGTAATATACCAATCGTAAGGAGTATTACCGTTGTTATGAATTTCAAAACTAACATCAAACATTTGTTGAGTTGGAGCATTCATACTGTAAGATGTTCCTGAATAATCAACAGAACTGCCTTCTAATTGAATTGTAATATTGTCTTGTGCAAAAAAGGATCCTATTGTAAAAGAAAATAGAAATAAGTAAATATTTTTCATGTTAGCGTTTATTGGTTTAGATCAAAGTTAAAAAAAACTTTTATCATCTAAAAATGTGCCAAAAATTAAGAGAGAAGGATTTTAATTTCACCAATCTCTGGAACGGCTTGCTTAATGGCATTTTTAATGCCTGCAGTAGTTGTTTTACTCATAGAGCAGTCTTTACAAGCACCGACCAAACGAAGGTTAATATCATTGGAATGGTTGATATTAACAAATTCAACATCTCCACCATCATCTTTAAGAAATGGCCTAAGCTCATCTAAAGCAAGGTTAATTTTTTTTTCTATTTCTTTTTTCTCCAAAATGAAATGTATTTAAGATTTGGGGTTTACATTCTCAACAAATGTACAAACTAATTTATCAAAATATTCTTCTGCATATGTTCCTTTTTGTAAAACACTTGGTTTTCCGGAATCACCAGACTCTCTGATGCTCTGAACAATAGGGATACAGCCAAGGAATGGAATGTTAAGTCCTTTTGCGAGGTTTTGCGCCCCATCTCTTCCAAACAGATAATATTTATTATCTGGCAATTCTTTAGGTGTAAACCAAGACATATTCTCCACCAAACCTATAATCGGAACATTAATGGTGTCTAATTTAAACATGTTAATTCCTTTTTTAGCATCAATTAATGCTATGTTTTGAGGTGTGCTTACCATTATAGCTCCATCTAAAGGAATGTTTTGAACTAAAGACAGATGAATGTCGCCGGTACCAGGAGGAAGGTCAATAAGTAAAAAATCAAGATCACCCCAATGAACATCTAAAAAAAGCTGTTGTAATGCCCTTGATGCCATGGGCCCTCTCCATGCTATTGCATTATCTCCCATTGAAAAGAAGCCAATAGACAGCATTTTAATACCAAATGCTTCAACAGGTGTCATTTTTTTCTTGCCATCAATTGTTAAGGAGCCAGGGCGGTCATCCTCTGCNCCAAACATTGTTGGCATAGAAGGGCCATATATATCTGCATCAACNACTCCAACAGAGTAGCCTTTTTGAGCNAACCCACAAGCTAAGTTTACAGTAATTGTTGATTTACCAACCCCTCCTTTTCCTGATGCNACAGCAATGATTTTTTTAACATTAGGTAGAACAGCACGATCTTTTTTTTGTTTACCAATGTTTTTTTCAATTTTTAAAGAGCAATTATATTTATAAGAATCTCCAAAAGCTCTTTTTAAGTTAAATATAACTGCTTCTTTCATTCTTTTTTTAGCATGAAGAGCGGGGTTTGAAATATTTACTTCAACAAAGAGCTCTTTTTTTTCAATTTCAATTTTTTCAACCAAATTTAGCGTTACAATATCCTTTTTTAAATCAGGTTCAATAACATTTGAAAGAGCAATTAAAACATTTTCTCTTGATGCAATCATTTTTTCAAACTTTTAATTGATGCAATGCTTTTTTGCATATATAAAACAACATCTTTCGTATTTCCATTGTCAGAATTTTTTATTTCATAAATAACATTATTTATTTTTTTTTGACTATAGATGTGATAGGTTTTCTTTTGCTTATTAGATGTAGACTCATGTTTTCTAATGGTTTTTTCGTAAACCAATAATTCAGGAGTTTTAGTTAAAAATTTTATAGTGTAAACATTTTTTTGAGATTCTAACTTTTCAATCATTTTACTAACAAGCCTATTGTTGATGCCAAAATCTTCAAGAAGTAAAGAAAAATTATTTCCAATCTTTAATTCCCACCTAAAGTCAGAATCAACATGAATAATTTCTGGAATTTCTGCAGCACCGATCCCTGCTGTTTCATTTGGCAGCATTATGGATGCCATTATTCCATGTTTTTTTAAATTAATTTTTGAAAATTTATAATAGTCTTCACTGTATTCAGAATCATCTTTCTTTTTGGATGCTGAATTATCCTCTACATTTCCACATGCGGAAAAAATAAAAAAAAGAGATATAAAAAAAAGGAGTTTATACATTGTTGTTTAATTTAAAATGCTGTCCTAAATAAACCTTTTTAACCTGCTCATCTTCAGCTAATTGCTTGGCGGTTCCGGATTTTAATATGCCCCCTTCAAATAAAAGATAAGCACGATTTGTAATAGAAAGGGTTTCTTGAACATTGTGATCTGTAATAAGGATACCAATGTTTTTTTCTTTTAATTTATAAATGATTTTCTGAATATCTTCTACAGCTATAGGGTCGACTCCGGCAAAAGGTTCGTCTAACAACAAAAACTTAGGGTTGGTTGCAAGAGCCCGGGCAATTTCCGTTCTTCTTTTTTCACCTCCGGACAAACTATTTCCTAAGTTTTTTCTAACCTTATTAAGGCTAAATTCATCTAATAAGAATTCAAGTCTATCAGCCCTTTCTTTTTTATTTAATCGTGTCATTTCAAGAATGCCCATAATATTGTCTTCAACACTTAGTTTTCTGAAAACAGAAACCTCTTGAGGAAGATATCCAATTCCAAGCTGAGCTCTCTTATACATTGGCAGAGAAGAAATGTCCGTTTTATCCAGCAATACACGTCCCTTTTCTGGGGAAACAAGACCGACAATCATGTAAAATGAAGTAGATTTACCGGCACCATTAGGACCTAAGAGACCAACGATTTCACCTTGGCTAACCTCAATAGACACATTGTTGACGACTCTTACTTTTCCGTATGACTTTGATATTCCTTGTGTATGAAGCTTCATTAAATGTAAAGATACAATAGCAATTTATATTAGTAAGCAAAACAGGGCTTAATTATTTTTGGTGTATTATAAATGCCAAGTCCAACATTCGATTAGAATACCCCATTTCGTTATCATACCATCCAGATATTTTGATTAATTTATTGGCAGATGAGGTTAATTGGGCATCATAAATAGAACTATATTTAGAACCAATAATATCTGTTGATACGATAGGCTCTTCAGTATAGCCTAAGATGCCTTTTAAGTGCCCATTAGCAGCCTTTTTCATAGCCTTATTTATTTCTTCAATAGATAAATTGTTTTCTGTTGAAAGAATAATTTCTGTGATAGATCCATTTGCGACAGGAACGCGAAAACAGCCTCCAGAAACTTTATTTTTTAAATCTGGAAAAATTTGTTCAATAGCTTTAACTGCTCCAGTTGATGTTGGAATAATTGATAAGGACGCGGCTCTTGCTCTTCTTAAGTCTTTATGTGGTGCATCATGAATATTTTGAACAGAAGTAAAACTGTGTATGGTTGAAATATTACAAGCATTAATTTTACTTAAATTATTAATAACTGAAACTAATGGCGCGGCACAATTGGTTGTACAAGAGGCATTTGAAAAAAGAGATTTATCTGGTGTTATTTTTTCATTATTAATACCAAGAACAATCGACGGAATTGTTTCGTCTTTAGCAGGTGCAGAAAGAATTATTTTTTTTGCACCTCCAATAAAATGATCTTTTGCAGTTTGTTCACTTAAAAAACGACCAGTACATTCAAGAATAATTTCTGCACCAGATTTTTTCCAAGGAATGTTTTTAGGCTGTGCTTGTTTAGAAAAAGATAAAATAGTTCCATTTTCGAAAACAATATCATTGTTTTTATATTCAAAAGAAAATTTTAGAGAACCATGAATGCTATCGTATTTTAGGAGGTGCATCAGATCAGATTGACCCGCAAGATCGTTGACATGTATTTTTTGAATCTTACTATTTGATATTGCCAATCTCGCAATACATCTCCCAATTCGACCAAAACCGTTAATACCTATAATCATAAAGCTAATTATATGTTTGTTCTAAAGTACTATATAAAACCTTGCCCCCCCTCGAAATATCAAGAAAAAAAGTAAACAAAGTTCCTTTTTCTAATTTACTTTTTACAGTGATTTCCTGGCCATGAGAATTTAAAATATGTTTAACAATAGACAATCCAATCCCAGAGCCGCCCTTATTTCTATTTCTACTTTTTTCAACACGATAAAAACGCTCAAATAAACGAGATAAGTGAACATCATCTATTCCAGGGCCATTATCTTCAATTGTAATTTTCACTTTGTTTTTCACTTTTAAAATTGTAATTACAGTTTTACCACCCTCTACATTATATGAAATGGAGTTCATAAGCAGATTGGTTAAAACTTGTCCAATTTTATTTCGATCAGCCAATACTAGAAGCGTAGGGTCCTTAGCAACAAGAGAGAAGGTGATATTTTTTTCTTTACACAAAGACTCTAGAGATTCAAATATTTCTTTACACAACTCATGTATGTAAAAAGTTGTTTTTTCAAGAGTTATTTGGTTGACTTCAATTTTTGTTAAATAGTCAAGATCTTTAATTAATGAAGTCATTCTATCAGTTGCTTTCGCTGCTTTTTTTAAAAAACGTTTGTTTGTTTCAGGGTTTTCCATTGCGCCCTCTAATAAAGTTAAAATATAACCCTGAATTGAAAATAAAGGAGTTTTCAACTCATGAGCAAGATTAGATAAAAATTCTTTTTGAAAATTATTTGTTGGGTTTTCATTCGGGGGATGATCTTCTTTGGACAAATCAGAGCTTATTTCCTTTTTGTTATGAAATATATAATAAAAGAGAGGCGCCAGAAATAATGGATAGAAAAAGAAAAAAACAAACATTTTGAGATGACCAGGTATAATATTCATCCAAACCAACCACTCAAATACTAAAAGCCAAATAATCATAATGGCCCAAGAGCTCAATATAGCGATTAATAATTTAAATAAAAAAGGGCGTTTATTCATTATAATAACACAAACAAAGTTAGTTTATAAAGATAACATTCAGTTCAAATAAATATAAAATATATACAGGTATAAATGAATTAATCTTAAAAAGAAGCGTAATTTTTTAATTTTGTCAAAAAAAAAGATATGTCAAATGCATTTTTTAGTGTTCCAGTAGCGCAAAACGAACCCGTTAAATCATATGCTCCCAAATCAAAAGAGAGAGAATCTTTATTACAAGTATATAAGAGCATGAAAAACCAAGACCCGATTGATATACCTATGTATATTGGAGGAGAAGAGGTTAGAACAGCTACCAAAAAAACAATAAGCCCGCCTCACAATCACAAACATATAATTGGAAATTATAATGTTGGAGAATTAAAACATGTTGAGTTGGCTATTCAAAAAGCACTTTCTGCCAGAGAACAATGGTCTCAAACACCATGGCAAGAGCGAGCTGCCATTTTTTTAAAAGCAGCAGAATTATTGGCTGGACCATACAGAGATAAGATGAATGCAGCAACAATGCTTTGTCAATCAAAAAATGTTTTTCAAGCAGAAATTGATGCGGCTTGTGAAATGATTGACTTTTTTAGATTTAACGTTCAGTATATGACCAAGATATACAAAGAGCAACCGGAATCAGCCCCAGGAATATGGAATAGACTTGAATATCGACCATTAGAGGGATTTGTTTTTGCGTTGACACCATTTAATTTTACTTCTATAGCTGCAAATTTATGTGCAGCCCCTGCTATGATGGGAAATGTAATTGTATGGAAGCCATCTCAAACGCAGGTTTATTCAGCAAAAGTTATAATGGATTTATTTAAAGAAGCTGGTTTACCAGATGGTGTAATTAATATGGTGACTGTTAGTGGTAGAGTTGCTGGAGAAGCAATTTTTAATCATAGTGATTTTGCAGGACTACACTTTACAGGGTCAACAGATGTATTCAGAACCTTATGGAAAGACATGGCGAATAACATTGAAAAATATAAATCATATCCAAGAGTGGTTGGAGAAACAGGAGGTAAAGACTTTGTTGTTGCTCATCCTTCTGCAATCCCATCTCAAGTGGCAACAGCACTATCTCGAGGATCTTTTGAGTTCCAAGGGCAAAAATGCTCGGCTGCTTCTAGAGCCTATATACCAGAAAACATATGGCCAGAAGTAAAAAAAATATTAAAAGAACAAGTTGGATCTTTTAAGATGGGAAGCCCAGAGGATACAACGAATTTTATAAATGCTGTAATTGATTCGAAATCCTTTAACAATATAAAAGAGTACCTTGATTATTGTAAATCAGCATCTGATGCAGAAATAATTATAGGAGGAAACTGTAATGATGAAATTGGATATTTTGTCGAGCCAACGGTTGTGGTAACTACAAATCCGTCATTTAAAACAATGGTAGAGGAAATATTTGGACCAGTGTTAACTATATATGTTTACGCAAGTACAGACTTTGAAAAAACACTAGATTTGGTGGATAAAACTTCACAGTATGCTTTAACAGGTTCTATCTTATCCCAAGATAGATATGCAATTCAACTTGCAACTAAAAAACTTGAAAATGCAGCAGGGAACTTTTATATAAATGACAAACCAACGGGAGCTGTTGTTGGACAACAGCCATTTGGGGGGGCTCGTGGTTCCGGAACAAATGATAAGGCCGGAGCGCCAATGAACCTTTCTAGATGGGTGTCTGCAAGAACAATAAAAGAGACCTTTGTTACCCCGCAAGATTATAAATATCCATTTTTAGGATAAAAAAATAAAAAATAAAGCAACCATTTTAAAAGATAAGAGTCTATAATATTGAAAAGACGAAAAATTTTCTCGTTTGAATTATAACTAAACTCTTATCAAACGAACCAAAGGCAGGTGAAAACCTGCCTTTTTTATGCCCAAAAAGTTTGCCCAGGGCCAGGATTAATTAAACCTTTTAATTCTAGAGAAAAGAGAATGGTTTGGGTTTCTTTAATAGATAGACCGCTAAGTAGTTTTATTTTATTTACTTTAACAGGCCCATCATTTTTTGATATTATATTAAATAACCTCACTTCAATATTATTTAGCTTTTCAGTTTTCTTTGGTATATCTTTTTTAATTAAGTCAGTATTCCAATTCATAAAGTTTAAAAAATCTGAGCAAGAGGTTATTAAATGAGCTTTGTTTTCTTGAATCAATTGATTGCATCCTGCCTTAAGTGGATTTTGAATTTCTCCTGGAAATGCAAATACATCTCTATTATAGTCATTTGCCATTCTGGCTGTTATCATTGCACCACCCTTTTTATTGCTTTCTACAATTATGGTTGCATCAGTTATACCGGCAATTATTCTATTTCTTTTAGGAAAAAAAGCTTTTTGAGGAGATGTACCTAAACTATGTTCTGAAATTAAAAGGCCTTTATTTGCAATTTTATGCGCAATGTTTCTATGATAACGCGGGTATATAAAGTCAAATCCGTTAGCAAGCACAGCCATTGTCTCATTGTTATTTTCAAGGCTGTTTGTGTGAGCACAAATATCAATACCATATGCAAGTCCACTTACGATTGTTATATTATGATT
>NZQU01000080.1 GCA_002696025.1 Crocinitomicaceae bacterium | reverse complement strand
CTTCAAGTAACAATCCTTCTGCGCTTTTTTTAATAGGAAAAGGAATCAGAGAGTCAAATATTCAGTCTAACCTTTCATCAGGACTTGGATCTAGAAAAAACCCTCTTAATTTTCAAAATTCTCTCATGCCATCTTTTGGTCAGCCATCATGTGATGCGTGTATTACTTCAAACTCATCATTTTCAGGATTTGATAAATTCACTCCCATTATACCAACAGGAAGAATAGCTGCAAAAAACAATCAAGAACTTATTGATTATTTAAATAAAGTAAAGAAATATGAATTGGAACAAAACCAAAACATGCCTTATGATTTTGTCAGCAAAGATTGGCAAAAACAAATCATGCATTTTTCTGGTGGAAATAATTTTGTGGAACAGCAAGCTTTTCAGTTAAATTTAAATACTTTGGCAGGAATCATTGAGCAAGATGATTTTGGAGCCAACGTTACTTTGGTTGCAAAAGAAACGGGTAATCCTATTTCACCATTAGAGCTTCAAAATGTTAAAGATCGCATTAGCAATGGTGTTTCAATGATGACATTTTTTGGTCATGCTTCATCAACATCTAGTGGTTTTGACATTAATCTTGATGAACCAACATATTGGGATAATGAGGGTAAATATCCTTTATTGCTTGCTAACTCTTGTTATAACGGAAATTTATTTCAAAGTACAGTGTCTAAGTCAGAGGAATTTGTTTTAACTCCTAATGCTGGTGTAATAGCATATATTGGAAGTATTAGTTTAGGATATCCAACACCTCTATTTGAATTCTCTAAAGAATTATATGAACAACTTTCAAAATTAAATTATGGCGGTACTTTTTCTGAACATGTAAGAAACTGTATTGATATTTATTTGTCAAGTTCATCAAATGAGTTTGATCAAACAACTTTTTTACAAATGAATCTTCATGGAGATCCTCTTTTAAAGTCAAATTACCATAACAGACCTGAAATAGAGTTGTTAGAATCAAATATTTCTATTGAACCCCAAGTTGTTACTTTAACTACTGATTCAATAGATGTTTCTGTCAAACTAATTAATCTTGGAAAATCAATAGTTGATACTTTTGACCTTCAAATTACCAGAAACTTTCCTGGTTCTTCAACAGACTCTATTTATCATTTTCTTATTCCAAAACTAAATTATGATACTTCAGTTTTATTAAAATTACCACTACAGCCCACAATAGGAATTGGTCTTAATCAATTTGATGTTGCTGCAGATATACCTTCAATAATTGGAGAGCAATATGACGAAATAAGTAACAATATAAAGTCTAAGAATTTCTTTATAGATATAGATGGTATTCAGCCCATTATTCCTCATAACTTCGCGGTAGTTGGGAACGATACAATTTCTTTGTTTGCATCAACTATAAACCCATTGGCTAATTTCACGACTTATAGATTTGAAATAGACACAACTTATCTATTTAACTCTCCATACCATCGTTATTATCAATTGTCTGGATATGGCGGAGTTAAGTCTGTTTCATCTAATGATTGGATTTCTGTACCCTCAAATACTTCAAGTCCGATCATCCTTGAAGACAGTACTGTTTATTATTGGAGGGTAGCAATTGATGAACCGAATCCATTATGGAAAAGAAGTTCTTTTCAATATATATCAAATAAAACAGGTTGGGGGCAAGATGATTTCTTTCAATTTACAGACAATTCTAGTTATGGAGTTCTTTTGGATACATTATCTAATCAAAGGATTTTTGAACCTTTTGTTAAAACAATCTCTTGTTTAACCAATTCAGCTCCTTGTGATGATGTATCTCAAATTTTTGAAAATGCCTGGTATTTAAGTGATGAACAACAAGAATATGGCATTTGTAATTGCCCAAATAAATTTCATGTAGCTATTATTGATAAAACAACTTTGCTTCCTTGGGAAACCAGGCATGTGCCTACAAATCAAAATATGAATAATAATTTTGGGAATGCTAATGACAATGAGAATTGCCAGACTCGTCCAATGAAGTTTTTTACATTCAATCAAAACAATGTTCAGCAAATGATTGATTTTAGAAATTTAATTGAAAACATTGTTCCAAATGGTGATTATATACTTATTTATACTCCAATGTCAAATCGATATGACTATTGGGATGCCAATCAACCTCAACTTTATTCTACATTTGCCAATTTAGGTTCTACTACTATCGCCCCTGGACTTCCCAATAAGCCCTTTATCTTTTTGACAAGAAAAGGAGATCCAAGTTTTGTTGTTGAACATTTTCAGCAAAACAATGAAGCTATTTATCTCGATACAATATTAACAGGGCAACAATATGCTGGTAATGAAACCTCCCCAATTATTGGTCCTTCTGCAAATTGGGAGTCAATTTATTGGAAGCAAAATTCTGTTGATTTAATTACTGGGGATACCACAGATCTTAAAATAATGTTATATGATTACTCCGGAAATTATCAATACTCAATTGATACTTCATTTACTTCATTTGATTCTATTTTAATGTTAAATAATTTAATTGATGCGAATCAATTTCCATATATTAAGCTTTCATCTGATTATGTTGATGCGATTAATCAAACCCCTGCTCAAATTGATTTTTGGCATGTTTTATATGAGCCATTTCCAGAGGCAGCAATTGATGGTACCAATGGATATACATGGTTGCCAGGTTCAGATACTTTACAAGAAGGTCAGGTAGCTCAATTTGCTATTGATGTTTCAAATATTAGCCAATTGCCTATGGACTCATTGTTGATTAATTATTTTGTTATTGATAAAAATCAAAACAAACACATCATTCCATATTCAAGACGAGATTCATTGAGGGTAAATGAAACATTAAGAGATACTGTTGATATCAATACACTTGGACTTGAAGGAATTAACTATTTATGGATGGAGGTTAATCCATATATAGATCAGACCAATACAATAACTGACCAGCCAGAATTAAGCCATTTAAATAATATTCTTCAAATGCCTTTTTATGTTTCTAGAGAGGATGAAAACCCAATTTTAGATGTGACTTTTAATGGCCGTCATATTTTAAACGAAGATATTATAGCTCCGACTACTGAACTTGTCATTTCTTTAAAAGATGAGAATGAATATTTAATAATGAATGAGGATGCAGATACTGCCTTATTTGCTATTTACCTTACAGATCCTGATGGTATTCAAAAACGAATTCCATTTGTTAATCAAATGGGAGTTACCATTATGCAATGGATTCCTGCAAATTCCCAAAACAAAAGATTCAAAATAATTTATCCTGCTTATTTTGAAAAATCAGGGATGTACTCAATATTAATTGAAGGCTCTGATAAATCAGGAAATGCATCAGGAGATTATGCTTATCAAATAGAGTTTGAAGTTATTCATGAGTCTATGGTTTCTCAAATAATTAATTATCCTAATCCTTTTTCTACAAGTACTAGATTTGTATTTACATTAACGGGTGATTTAATACCGGACGATTTGCAAATTCAAATAATGAATATCAATGGTCGAGTTGTTAGAGAAATTGATGAAAATGAAATAGGCCCCATATTTATTGGAAGAAATATATCTGATTTTGCTTGGGATGGAAAAGATCAGTTTGGTGACCAATTGGCTAATGGCGTTTATCTTTATAGGGTTAAAATGAAAATAAATGGTCAGGATGTCAATACCTTACCTACCAACACTGATAATTATATTCACAAAGGATTTGGAAAGATGTATTTGATTAGGTAATCAATAAATCTTACAACTTAGAATAGCCGTGTCATCTGAATATTTAGACTCTTCTCTCCAGTCATCTAGTTTTGAAAAAATAATGTTGTTCATGTCTTCCATGCTAAGAGATGAATATGATTTTACAACCTTAATAAGTTGCTCAATTCCAAATTGTTTTTGCTTAAGATTTTCTTGTTCAACAACTCCATCTGTATACATAACAATCGTTGACCCTGGTGATACTTTTATTTTTCCAACTTCAATATTAGGTATTTCATCAAGCATCCCAAGTCCAATACAGCCAATGTCTAAAAGTTTTGTTTTATTATTATGAAGTATAAATGGCTGATTATGTCCAGCATTGATGTATTTTAAATCTCTTGTAAAAGCATTGTAGTGAGCTAAAAAGAAGGTGATAAATTTTTCTCCTTTTGCACTTTTCATTACTTTTTTATTCAATTCCTCAACTAAAAATGCCATTTCAAATCTTTGATACTTAAATAGTGTTCGAATGGTTGCTTGAAAATTTGCCATTAATAATGCAGCAGTAATACCTTTTCCAGAAACATCGGCAATACATAAAATATACTCATCATCACCAAGAGGAATAAAATCATAGTAATCACCACCAACAGCATGTCTTGGAATATATTTGGCAGAAACATCCATTTTTCTATTAGATGGTAAGGAGCTTGGAAAAAGAAATTTTTGCATTTCACTCGCAACTTCTAGCTCCTTATTTATAGCTTCTTGAGCAAGGCTTTTTTTAAGAATAAACTTATTTTCAATGGCAACAGAAATTATATTACTTAAAGTTTGAACAAAGTTTAAGTATAATGTGTCGTCAATAATATTTTTGTTGACATTAAATCTTGATATAAGAACATATGCAAGTGCATTCTCATGATGTATTACGGGTATAACAGCGTCGAAATCATTTAATAGGTTGTTATTTGAAGAATCTACAATAGTAATGTCATTAAACCTCTTAAACTCATCAATTAGGCCATCTATGTCTATTTTTCCTTTGTGCCCTTTTTTCAAAATGCAAGACCATTTGTTACTTTCCCTATGTAATATGATGAATTTATTAAACCCCAGCTGTTCTTTTAAAACAAATGAATAAATTTCAAGTAGATTTTCGACGGGTAGGTTTTCATTAATCGCATTCGATATTTCTAACAAAGAATTTAATTTAATATCCTTTAGTTCTATTTTCTGTTTTAGACTATCATTTTGCTTCTTAACCATTTTTTAAACGATCAATTAATTCTGGTAATTTTTTAATGGCAGCAATTTCTTTAAATTTCTTTCTTACATCTTCACAAGGACTGCCAAAATATGTTTTTCCTTCCTCTAGGCTTTTAGATATTCCTGATTGTGCTCCTACAATTACATTTTTCCCAATGGTAACATTACTGGCACATCCAACTTGTCCCCATAATGTAACATTGTCTTTAATCACAACACATCCCGCTATTCCGACATTTGCAGCCATTAAGCAGTTTTTTCCAACAATTGTATCATGTCCAATATGAACTTGATTGTCAATTTTTGTTCCCTCTCCTATGATAGTTGTAGCTGATACACCTGCGTCAATAGTTGATAAAGCTCCAATTTCTACATTTTGATCAATTCTAACCGAACCACATGAAAGCATCCTATTGTATTTGTTGTCTTTTTTATTGTAGTAAAATGCATAATGGCCTATAATAGAATTAGGTCCGATTGTAACATTGTCTCCTATTTCACAATCATCATAAATACAAACACCTGCATGAATAATTACATTTTTGCCTATTTTCACTCTATTCCCTATGAATACATTTGGATAGAAGTGAGCAGAAGCATCTATTATACAGTCTTTACCTATTGATTTTAGGTGGGGTATATATGGTTTAAAGTGATGGGTTAGTTTGTTGTAATCTTCAAAAGGGTTCTCAGAAATAATAATTGCTTTATCTTCTGGGAAATCAATTTCTTTATTTATTAGTATTGTATTCGCTTTAGATTGTATTGCCTTTTCATAATATTTAGGATGGTCAACAAAAATCAAATCCCCTTTTTCTACTGAATGAATTTCATTAATTCCCGTTATTTCATGATTTGGTTTTCCAATAAAATCACAGTTTATAATTTTTGAAATTTCAGTTATTGTATGTGGCTTTTGTAGTTTCATTAATGTATCTAATTCATTAATCAAAAATACATTTGAAATGACTTGGTTTTTATTTTTTGGCTTATAGTTATCAGCCGGCAGTTGTTAATTTATATTTTGATTGTATTAAATCAATTGCCAAAACCAATAGAGATTAATTTAGATTTATCATACTCCGATTGCAGCGATAATTTTTTGTCTTTTTCAGAAATAATTAAAAAAGGGATTTTTTCCTCAATACATATATCAAGATCATGAGAGGATAGAATGATGACTTTTTGAGATTCAAAAGTTATTTTTTTAAGAAGTTGGAGTATTTTTTTCTTATTGAAGTAGTCTAAAAAAGCTGTTGGTTCGTCAAGTAGAATGATAGGGGTGTCTTGACAAAGAGCTCTGGCAATTGAAAGTAATTGTCTTTCACCATCACTTAATTTGTTCGTATGTATTTTTGAAAACTTTTTTAATCCAATTGTGTCTAGACTTTTGTTAATAATATCAAGTTCATTTTGTTGAATTTCCCCCCATCTATTTAAGTAGGGAGTCCTTCCAAGTGAAACATAATCAAAAGCAGTTAAATAAGGAACTCCTTTAAATCCTGTTTCGACAAAAGAACAATAATGTGATAGCTCTTTATTTGAGTATTTATGAATGGGTTTATTATCAATTAGTAATTCACCAGTAATAGGCTTAGTAAGTCCACAAATGCTTTTTAATAAAGTTGATTTCCCAACTCCATTTTTACCTGCAAGCACATACATATTTCCTTTATCAAGAATAAGATTGTCTATATTAAATAGAGTTTTTTTATAGCCTATAGATATGTTATTAAATGAAATCATGATCGTTTTTTAACTACTAAGTATATGACAAAAGGTGCACCAATAATTGAGGTTAAAACATTTATAGGAATGAGTATAGATGATTCTAATAATCGAATAATAATGTCGCAAATTAGTATAAAAGTAGAGCCCAAAAGAATGTTTGTCAATATTAGATATTTATGATTTTGCGTTTTAAAAATAATTTTTGACAAATTTGGTATGGCAAGCCCAACAAAAGCAATAGGTCCACAAAAAGCAGTAACAGTTCCGCATAGAATTGCAGTTATTGCAATGCATTGAACCCGAAATGATTGAATATTAATGCCCAATAAAGATGCATTTTTTTCACCTAGAACGAGTGCATTTAATGGCTTTACTAATAAAAAGGAACTTAGTAAACCAATTAGAGTTACACCTATAATCCATCCTAGTTGATCTAATTGAACTTGTTGTAATGAGCCCATAGACCATATAAAAAAGGTTTTTAATTTTTCTGCCTCTGCATAGCTTTGCATTAAATTTATTAATGCACCAATAAAACTTGATATCATAATACCAATAAGTAATAAAGATATGTTTGATCTTACAAATAATGAACAAGCAAGCATAAGCATTCCAAATAAAAATGAGCCCATTAATGCACTGATTGTTATTCCAATATCTGTATTAAAAAAATAAATACCACTTAGTATTAACAATCCAATAAAAAAAGAAGCTCCGGAGTTTATCCCGAGAATAGATGGTCCTGCAAGGGGGTTGTTAAAGAGTGTTTGCATAATTAAGCCAGAAACAGCTAATGAAGCACCAGCAATTAAAGCGATAATAAGTCTAGGAATCCGAAACTCCCAAATTAAAATATGTGAAGTTTCATGTTGCGAGTAGTTAAAAATAGAATCCAAAAATTCAGGAAAAGAAATATGGATCTCTCCAATAAATAAATGAAGAATTCCTAATAAAGGAATGATTAAGCACAAAGTCCCAATCCAAATTCTATTTAATGAATTATTTTTCAACTTTTTTATAAAAATAGCATTCCTTTGAATTAATTCCTTTGGAATGAGTTATTTGTATAATATCAGATAGAATCCAATCAGGGTGTGATGCACCTAATTCCCAAAATTTATTTAAGTTTTTTGAATAACAATAAATGTTATTGTTTTGAAAGCTATTAAAAAATTCAGCTTTTGGGTTCGCTTTTAAAATTTGTTTTTTTGAATTAATACCAGGATTAAACCAAAATTTTATGTTTTTATTTTGAATAAATATTTTTTCAAAACTAATAGGAATGCTTCCAACAGTTTTGTCGTTTTTGTATGTATAATCACAATTAGCATCTTTAAATAATTTCGACATATAGCTTTTTCCACCGGGTGCATACCAATATTCACCTACAATGTTACCGGAAAAAACAGTAGGATTGTATTTTGTTTTCTTAGCCAATAGACACAACTTATTATATTCGATCTCTAATTTATTTATATATGTTTTCGCTAATTTTTTCTTGCCAGTTAAATATCCAAAAAACAAAATCCACTCTGCACGCCCTAAAGGATCATCTTCTTTCCAATCAAAGTTTGGGATGCAAATTAAACCTGCTTTTTCTAACTCTTTTGATTTTGGATAATCCTTTGTGAATCCACTGTAAATTAAAACATCAGCTTTGGTTTTCAATAACTTTTCAAATGATGGGTTGCCTTCATTTCCAAATTCACTAATTTGATTTTTGGATATTTTGTTGATGATCTTTTTATTATAAATATATTTTTTTGAAACAACACCTTTAATTCTATCTAGTTCTTTGAGTTCTTGAAGCATACCAATGTGAGTAGAGGATAAAACAATCATAGATTTCGATTTATTCGAAAGAGTAGTATATCCATCAGGCAACTTTGAATGCTTATTTTTTGGAATAAAATATTTATAGCTTTGATTTTTTATGTCGGGATGCAAAATATGTATTCTAACTCCTTTTTGATCACAATATATTTTTAAATATTTTGAATGCTTTGTCTCTGATTTCCATTCTTTTTCATCGGATTGTTTTTTATTTGAATCACTTTGAATACAAGATGTAAAAATGACTAGTTGAAATGCGATTAAATAAATTCTTAAAAAAGAACCAATCATTTTTTTAAAAAATAATATTTTGTTTTTTTTCGGCATCAATTTTGTAAAATTACTTCAAATATGAAATATAATTACATATGAGAATTATATAATATATTTTTTATGTATGGTTTAATATAATCACATTACATTATCTTTATCAAAAATGAACAAAATGGGTAAAATCCTTATAATAGACGATCAAAAAGCAATTAGAAGAGCATTAAGAGAAATACTTGAATTTGAAGATTTTCAAGTTGAAGAAGCTGAAAATGGAAAAGAAGGTTTTAAAAAAGCTACCGAAACAGCTTTTGATATGATTTTCTGTGATATTAAAATGCCAATCATGGATGGAATGGAAGTTCTTAATGAACTTGTAAAAGCTGGTGTTGATACACCAATTATTATGATTAGTGGTCATGGAAATGTTGAAACAGCTGTTGAAGCAATCAAAAAAGGAGCATTTGATTTTATCGAAAAGCCTCTTGATCTAAATCGTATTCTGGTCACCATCAGAAATGCAAAAGATAAATCAAGTATGATCGAGGAGAAGAAAATATTAAAGACTACCGTGAAAAGGTTAAAGGGGGGGGCTATTATTGGTGATTCTAAAGAAATTCAAAATATAAAAGATTTAATTACCAAAGTTGCACCTTCTGATGCTAGGGTCATGATTACTGGTGGAAATGGAACAGGGAAAGAATTGGTGGCAAGAGCTCTCCATGATAATTCGAGCCGTTCTAAAAATCAATTTATAGAAGTTAATTGTGCTGCTATACCGTCTGAATTAATTGAAAGTGAATTGTTTGGACATGTTAAAGGAGCTTTTACATCCGCAATAAAAGATAAAAAAGGGAAGTTTGAAATATCTTCAGGAGGCACCTTATTTCTAGATGAAATAGGGGACATGTCGGCAAGTGCACAAGCTAAAGTTTTGAGAGCACTTCAAGAAAATGTGATTCAAAGAGTAGGAAGTGAAAAAGATATAAAAGTGAATTGTAGAGTATTGGCAGCTACAAATAAAGATCTTAGAAAAGAAATTAATGAAGGAAGATTCAGGGAGGATTTGTATCATCGTTTAGCAGTTATTTTAATTCATGTTCCGTCATTGAATGATAGGAAAGACGATATTCCACTATTGGTAGAGCATTTCCTTAAAAATATATGTACTGATCAAGGCATTCCTAAAAAATCATTTACACCTGAAGCAATGAAGCAAATGCAAAAAATAGATTGGACAGGAAACATCAGAGAATTAAGAAATATCGTTGAGCGTTTGGTTATTCTCTGTGGAATGAGTATAAATGCAGACGAGGTTAAATTGTTTGCAAATCCTCAATTTTAATAATTACTTAGATGAAAGTTTCTGTTTTGGGAGGCGGTAGTTGGGCAACAGCTATTGTTAAATTATTAACCAATAATATTGATGTATCTTGGTGGCATAGGAGTCAGGAAGCAGTTTCCTATATAAATGAGTTCCACCACAACCCTAAATATTTACAATCGGTAGAGTTTGATTTAAATAAGCTTTATTTAAGTAATAATATTGAAAAAGTAATCAGTAATGGAGATCTTATTATCGTTGCAATACCTGCTGCATTTATTGATGAGTCACTTAAAGATGTTGATCCTGAATTGTTGCAAAACAAAATAATTTTTTCTGCTACCAAAGGAATGATTCCTGAATATCATTTGATTCCTGCTGAGTATTTTCATTCAAAATATAATGTCCCATATCATCAATTGGGAATTATATGTGGACCTTGTCATGCCGAAGAAGTTGCCCTAGAAAGACTTTCTTACTTAACAATTGCTTCATCAGAAAAAAAACATGCTTTAACTTTATCTGAATATCTATCATGTAGATACTTAAAAACAATGATTTCTGATGATTTAATAGGTGCAGAGTACTCATGTATTTTGAAAAATGTTTATGCTTTGGCTGCTGGTATATGTTCTGGTGTTGGATATGGAGATAATTTTATTTCGGTTTTAATAGCCAATTCAATTCAGGAATTAGAAAGATTTATAGACATTGCCCATCCAATTCATAGGGATACCAAATCAAGTGCTTATTTAGGTGATTTATTGGTAACTGCCTATTCTAAATTTTCAAGAAATAGAACTTTTGGTTTCATGATAGGAAAGGGTTATTCGGTTCGGTCTGCACAACTAGAAATGAATATGATAGCTGAGGGTTATTATGCAGCTAAAAGTTTGCACCATATCAATAAAAAATACAATGTTGAAATGCCAATTTTATCTTTTGTTTTTGATGTTTTATACAATAAAAAATCTCCCAAAAAAGAAATTGTATCCTTGTCTAAAAAAATGGTTTGATTTATTCTTTTAACCTTAAGATTAACTTAAGATTGAATCTCCTTTGTGTTAAATAATTTGGAATTGAATAATAAACACCGTTTACGTCCTGAATCCATTGCTTAGATAGTACATTGTTGATTCCCAATATATTAAATACTTCAAATGAAAGTATTGCTTCATTAAAATATTTATTCCAAAAATTATTATTTGTTTTTGCGTTATAAAGAAAATCATATGACATACCTAAATCTACTCTAAAGTAAGATTTCATTCTTAAGGTGTCTTTATAACGTTGATAATCGGGAGGGCCATAAGGTAGTCTTGAACCAAATTGTAATCCCATTTGAACTGTGAAACTTTCTATTCCTGGCATTCTGTCTTGAACAAGTGCTCCTATGGTAAGAAATTGATCTGTTGGTCGTGGTATATATCCAGGAAATATGACATTACTATCTACTACAACTTGGTCATCACTGTACCCGAAAATGATTCTTTCACCTGCAGCATTATAGTATTCTGTATATGAGTCTCCTTGTATGTCTTCTTTTGTAGACATAAGACCTAGTTTGAAAAAAGATTCAATTCCCTTTACAAATTGTCCATAAACATTCATGTCAATTCCATAAGCATAGCCAATTGCATTGTTTTCAGCATAATATCTTGTTCTTACATTGTCTATTTCATAAGGATTGATGTCCCACATGTATTTGTAGTATATTTCTCCTGTAAATTTAAAAGGAGCATCTCGCTTCCACATATTAAAATAAATGTCAGACCCTGCTACTATGTGAAATGATTTTTGAGAAAGTACATCTGTATTTAAATTGCCGTTAAAGGTTCTGTATTCTCTATAAAAGGGTGGTTGATAATACAATCCAGAAGAAAGTCTGTAGGCCATTGTTCGCCTTCTTACTTTTCCATCTTTAACCAAATAAGCTCTTGGTATATAAGTAATACTTCCTCTAGGAGTAATAAAAGATTCATTATTAACAGTTGTATGGCCCAATCGAGTTCCAAAGCTAACAGCCCATTTTGCTGCAGATTCTGAAATTGTATCTCGATATGTCTTTTTTGTTTTTTTACCATCGATTGTAATTTTACGATTGATTTCAACTGGATGGTTTCTTTTTATTATAGATGAGAATGAATTTAGCTGAAGGTAACCTGTATACCTTTCACCAATAAGATTTAATTGAGATTTAATGGTTTCACTTAACTCTAGTTGTTGACCTCCCTGAGGAAGGCTATATCCAGCTGAGTCAACTAGTTTCCATTCGCTCAATACATCATTAAAAAAATCTTGTTGGTAATTGACGCCCCATTTTAATGTTTTCTTTTTTCTTTTATTACTTAAGTTTTGATCTTTAAATCTATAGATACCATTGTGATAAATATTAACAATACTAGCGTTTAATCGGTTTCTTGCGTGATTTAAAAAAGAACCAACACCAAGTACGGCGATTGAATCGCCATATTCTTCTTTTGATGGATCTGTTTCTAGTTGATTGATATAATATTGTCCAAGTATATCAAAATATTCTCTTTCATCAGAATTAAAAATGGTTGTACATAATGAAAGGTCAGTGTTTTTATTAGGCTTCCATGTTAATTTAGCTCCGCCCATAGCAGTTTGAAAACTTGTTCTTTCCTGACCTTCAAAATAAACCCTAAATGAGTAAGCTTCATTTGCCGTTCCAAAATCAGTTTGTTGAGTTTGAGGCTGAAATCGATATAAATTACTAGAATAATGACCCAAAACTGTAAAAGTTAGGTCATCTCTTAATTCAAAGTTTAATAAAAGTTGTGCATCAGTAAAAACAGGATTATATGAGCCTGTGGTAGGTAAAGCATTTAAAAGGTATCCATTTGACCTGTATCGAGCTCCTGCAAGGTAATTAAACCTATTTGTGGGGGCATCTTCAACATGAGCCTCGACTCCTAACAAGGACACAACACCTGATGAATTAAATTTGCTTGGGGTTTTGTACTCAATGTCCAAAACTGAACTCAATTTATCACCGTATTGGCTTTCAAATCCACCAGCAGAAAAACGAATAGATTCAACAAGAGCAGAATGAATAAAACTCATGCCTTCTTGTTGTCCACTTCTTGTTAAAAAAGGCCTGTAAACATTAAAACCATTAACATAAACAAGGTTTTCATCATAATTACCACCTCTTACATTGTAATTGCTTGTTAATTCATTATTTGAAGTTGCTGCACTTACCAATGTTAGGTATTTTTCAAAACTACCTGTTATTTTTTGAGCATCTATTGTGGGTAGTTTAGGTATTTCAAATGTTTCAATTTTATAATTGGATATTATGACATCTTCTTTTTCGACAAAATCAAAAGAGATTTTACCAATGTCATAGATTTTTTCTTTACCTAAGTTTTCTTTTTGAAAGTCAGAGTAGGAAGGTATCTTGATTGTTTTTTTTAGATCTAATACTGTTAATATCAGGCTTGTTTGAAGTGTGTCTTTTATTTCAATAATAAATTTCCCTTTTGAATCAGTATAGACATAATTGCTTGATGATTTATTTTGTCTGATTAAAACATGGTCAAGTGCTTTGTTTTTTTTATCTACACATTCACCGATCACTTTCAACTCCTGACTATAAGAGAGGGAGCTAATTACTAAAAAAAATAAGATCAGGTATCTATGCATTTTACAAATGTAATCCTATAACGCAAAAAATCATTAAAAATTGAGTCCTGTTATTGAGCTTCATTATTATGATTGGTAAGGAATGTGTTTATAATTTCACATGCACTTTTAAGTGCTGTTGGCATTTCTTTATGATCCCATGGGTGTTGAGCGCCAAATGTATGTTTGGTGGATTCAATAACTTGGAGTTTACAGTTAAGCCATTCTGCTAGACTTTCTCCTTCTTTAATAGATACAGACTCATCATTTTCTCCATGAATAAGTAAAACAGGTTTATTCAATCTTATACATGCTTTTTTAATATTTAATGCTGCTTCATTTTCCTTAAAGTCTTCATATTGAGTAAAATAATGTTCAAGTTTATCTTTTGTTCTGCCATTGGTAATGAATCTTGTTCTTCTCTTTTTCCATGTTTCAAATGCTTCACCATTAGGAAATCTTGATTCTATATCACAAATTGATGCACAGCATATAATGCTATTAATTATTTTATTTTGACCAGCTAATATTGCAATTGCTCCACCTCTTGAATGTCCCATAAGGTGAATTTTTTTGTGCTTTATTTTTTTAGAGTAAATCCAATCAATTACATATTTTACGTCTTCCACTTCATAGCTATATCTGTTTTGTGCAAATGCAGTTTTATCAGGAAAATCGTGAGCTTCTTTTATTGTTCCACCATTATGACTTAAATTAAATTTGCAAAAACCATATCCATTATTACAAAAATATTCAGAGACAAGATTCCAACATCCCCAATCTTTAAAACCCATATATCCATGGATGAATAAAATCATTTCATCATTGTAATTTTCAGGGATTACAAGATCTAATAGGCTTTTTCTACCATTTGCTCCATTATATACCTCATTCTTAAAGTTTTGTGAACCTTGCATTATTTGTTTGGCGTTCTTTTCAAAGTTTCAAGGTAAAACTTCCAAAATTTTTGTACAGAAGATATTTGAACTTTTTCATCTGGTGAGTGTGCTGCACGAATATTAGGTCCAAAAGAAATCATATCTACATTTGGTAAATGTTTTCCTAATATTCCGCATTCAAGACCAGCATGACATGCTTTTACATTTGGTTTTTCGTTAAACATTTCGATGTACAAAGCTTCCATTAATTCTAAAATTTCAGAATTCGAATTGGGTCTCCATCCAGGATAATCTCCTTCTTGTATAACTTCACAGCCCATGTTTTTAAATGTACATTGGATTGTCATAGCTATTTCGTCTTTTGTACTTTCAACACTGCTTCTTTGGAGAGACTGTGTTGTGAACTCGCCATTACCAATATCAACTTTAGCTAATGAAGATGATGTTTCTACCAATCCTTCAAATTCTGGGCTCATTCTGAAAACTCCATTTTGGACTGAGCAAAGTGTATTAATGATTTTTGTTTGATCATGATGACTTAAACAATGATTTGATATATCAGAATCTTTCAAAGAAATTGTTAGTTCTGGTTCAATACTGGCATATTCTGTACAAAATACATCACTAATATCAACCAACTTTTGATTTAGTAATTTCTCTTCATTTGAATTGACTGCTATTGATGCATCTGCTTCCCTTGGAATGGCATTTCTTAAACTTCCTCCATGAAATGAAATCAGATTAAAGTCTAAAGATTTTGATAATTCAAATAATATTCTGGCCATCCATTTATTTGCATTTCCTCTTCCTTTATGAATATCCATACCTGAATGTCCACCAACCAATCCACGGATACATATTTTTTTAATTGATTTATTACCATCTAATTTAACAGGATCATATTTGTAAAATGTGTTTGTATCGATTCCACCTGCACAACCAATTGACAACTCATCATCATCCTCAGTATCTAAGTTCAATAGAATTTGACCACTAAACATGGAGCCATCCATTTTCTTTGCGCCAGTCATTCCAGTTTCTTCATCAATAGTAAATAAAGCTTCTATAGCCGGATGAGGAATGTCATTAGATTCGAGTATACCCATAATAGCTGCAACTCCAATTCCATTGTCTGCTCCTAAGGTTGTGCCATTTGCTGATACCCAATCATCATTAATTAGCATTTCAATCCCTTGTTTTTCAAAATCAAATACCGTGTCACCATTTTTTTGATGAACCATGTCTAAATGAGATTGAAGAATCACTGTTTTTTTGTTTTCCATTCCTGGACTTGCATTTTTTTTAATAATTACATTTCCAATGGAATCTTTAAGTGTTTCTAATCCGAGGTTTTTTCCAAAATCAATCATAAATTGAATGATTTCCTCTTCTTTTTTAGAGGGTCTTGGTACTGCATTGATTTTATCAAAGTTAGACCATAATAGTTGAGGGTTAAGATCAGATACTGACATAATATTTATTTAAAAAATTTATTGATTGTATTTTTAGAGACATAATGATAATAGTTTTTAGAATCATCAAATATTTTTTTTGCCCATTTTTTGTTTTCTGGATTTTTACATAATTCTTTATAAATAGGAGATAAGTATTTTCTTCTCCCTACTTTTCTTAAAAACAGTTCAATGGATGGAAAGGCTTTTTTGTAATTATTTTTTATACATAAAAGATACCATTCAAGTAGTATTTCAGAGTTGTTCCAATGTGTAAAATCAAGATTTTTGTCTACGATTTCAATGTCTTTAACATTCATTTTTTCAGGAAGATTTCTAATGAATTCAAGCCATTCCTGCGTGCTAAAGTCTGTTCGTTTTATTTTTTTTAGAATGAATTCAGTCTTTTTTGTTCTTTTGTTTTTTTCAAATGAACCCTTTTCTCTAAATATATTTTTACCATTAGCAAACTGTTCAGCTAATTTTTTCATTTTTTTGAATTTTAATGAGCTTACTTTATAATGGTTAGAGGGCATTCCTTGATCATATAACCATTCTTCAACATTAAAAAAGATATGTTTTGGTGTCAGTAATTTGTCTTTTAAGTAAAGTGAAAACTGTTCTGAATTTATAGATTGAAAAGAGTGGTCTTCAAAGTATGAAACTAAAAATGAATCAATTTCTTTTCTTCCGACTTTGTTTTCAAGTGTTTTAAGAAAAAAGGCACCTTTAACATATGCTATTTGTGTTATGGCATCATCTGGGTCACGTCCTTTTAAATTGAGTTTTAATCTAGTATCAGACATTAATTTCTTTTCTTTTAAATCATCAATTTCATTTAACAATTCCTCGTATTCAACGAGAGCCAACATATCTGCATATTCTTTTCCATATATTTTCTCCATTATACGGTGTTCAAAATAAACGGTAAACCCCTCATTGAGCCAGAAATCATTCCATGTATTGTTAGTCACTAAATTGCCTGACCAGCTATGAGCCAATTCATGGGCAACAACACTAACTAAGCTTTTATCACCGGAAATAATAGTTGGATTTACAAAAGTTAACATGGGATTCTCCATACCCCCAAAAGGAAATGAATAGGGGAGAACAAGAATGTCATATTTACCCCATTGATAAGGCCCATATAGAGATTCTGCTGCCTCAATCATTTCTGGAAGATCTTCAAATTCTTTATAGCTTGCTTTGAGTAATTCAGGTTCAGAATAGACCCCGCAATTTTCTCCAATTTTTTTATACTCAATGTTTCCAACTGCTAAGGCGATTAAATAGCTAGGAATGGCTTTAGTCATTTTAAAGTGGTATATACCACTTTCGTTTTTTTCTATAGGGTTCTCAGCACTCATTAAGGCTAACAAATGACTTGGAACTTTAACAGTTGCTGAATAAGTAATTCTATTTCCTGGAGAATCTTGAATAGGTATCCATGATCTAGTTAAAATAGGTTCTCCTTGGGTATAAAGAAAAGGTTGTTTTTTTCCTTCGGTTTGATTTTTTTCAAGCCAATCAAGCGCTATAGATTTATTTGTTGTCTGATAATAGATGTTTATTTTTTTATAAGCAGGATCTGTAATTACATAAAGAGGTTGTCCTATAATTGAATCTTTATCCCATGGTCCTAAAAAAAACTTTACTTCTTTTTCTGAATCAATATTGCCAACAGTGACTTTTTCAATTTCAAGATATTTTGTATCAAATATTATGGTGTCAAACCCTTTGTTATTAATGGTATGTCTGGCAATTCCATAGATGAGTTTTTCATCAAAGTCAACTTCTAAGTCAAGATGTAAGTGAGTGGTATGAACTCTGTCAATATTAGAATAACTATGTTCATCATTTGGAGCTTCTTGAATGTTTTTTTGATTCGTATTGTTTTTACTAAAATCACATGAGAATAATAAAAAGAACAAAAAAGGATATAAACCAATAAAGTGACGTAATTCAAGCATGTTGCTAATTTAATAAGAAATGAAGACTTGCTTGTTATTTTAGAATAAAATGAAGGTCTTATTAGACCAGTCCTTTTGTTTTTAAAAACTCTTCTAATGTGTCAATGTCTGAAAATAAAACCTCTCTTGCTTTACTTCCTTGAAAAGGCCCAATTATTCCATACCCTTCTAATTGATCTACAATTCTTCCTGCACGGTTGTATCCTACNTTAAGCTTTCTTTGAAGTAGACTTGCAGAACCTTGCTGNTTNATAACAACAATNCTAGCAGAGTCAACAAAAATAGGATCAAGTTCATCTAAATCCATATCTCCACCAGCATCTGTTCCTTCGCCAACAAATTCAGGNAGTAATAATGCATCAGGATATGCTCTTTGTGATCCTATAAATTCACAAATTTTCTCNACTTCTGGGGTGTCAACAAAACCACATTGAAGACGGATCATTTCTGAGCCTGTTGAAATTAACATNTCACCTCTACCAATTAATTGATCAGCTCCAGATGAATCCATAATTGTTCTTGAATCAATTTTTGAAAGAACTCTAAATGCAATTCTTGCTGGGAAATTTGCCTTAATCATACCTGTAATAACATTTACTGAGGGTCTTTGAGTTGCTACGATTAAATGAATACCAATGGCTCTTGCAAGTTGAGCGATTCGTGCGATTGGATGTTCTACCTCTTTTCCTGCTGTCATGATTAGATCAGCAAACTCATCAATAAGTAGAACAATATATGGTAGGTATCTGTGCCCTTTTTCGGGGTTTAATTTTCTTTTTATGAATTTTTGATTGTATTCTTTTATTGTTCTTGCACCAGCATCCTTAAGCAGCTCATACCTAACATCCATCTCTGAGCAAAGTGAATTTAATGTATTTACTACTTTAGAAGTATCTGTGATAATGGCATCCTCTTCATCCGGAAGTTTGGCTAAAAAATGACGCTCAATTTTATTGTAAAGCGTTAACTCAACTTTTTTAGGGTCTACCAAAACAAATTTGACTTGGGCAGGATGTTTCTTGTATAATAGAGAGACTAAAATAGCATTTAAACCAACTGATTTACCTTGCCCTGTTGCACCAGCAACAAGTAGGTGTGGCATTTTTGTTAAATCAAATGTGTAAGTTTCATTTGTAATTGTTTTGCCCATAACGATTGGAAGCTCAGCATCAGAATTTTGAAATTTTTCTGATGCAATTAGTGAGCGCATACTAACCATTTCAGGATTAGAGTTTGGAACTTCGATACCAATGGTTCCCTTTCCTGGTATAGGGGCTATAATTCTAATTCCAAGAGCACTTAAACTAAGAGCGATATCATCTTCAAGATTTTTTATTTTTGAAATCCTAACTCCTGGAGCAGGAACAAGTTCATACAATGTTACTGTTGGACCAACTGTAGCTTTAATTTTAGATATTTCTATTTTGTAATGCTTTAGGGTTTCAACAATTCTGTCCTTATTTGTTTCCAATTCCTCTTTATTTACAGACACACCACCACCTCCATAATCAGTAAGTAAATCAATAGACGGAAGTAAATAATCAGATAGGTCAAGTTTTGGATCATATTCTCCAATATCTTTTAACAATTGAGCTGAAAGATCATCTGGGTTTTCTTCTACTTTTTCTTGTTCTTGTTTGACCTCAATTACAGCTTCTTCTTCTGGCACCTGTATTTCAAATTCATCTTCACTTTTTATTTCCTCTTTAACAGGCTCAGGAATTTCCATTTCTATTTTCTTTTCATCTGCTTCTTTATTGTCTTTATCATCAAAAACAATTGCTTCTGAAATTTTTTCCTCTTTAATTTCATTGTCCTTTATGGTATTAATTACTTTAAAGTCTTTATCTACAGGAGAGGTGCTATTTTCAATTTCTTCAGCTGATAAATCTTCCTCTGATGATTCACTTTTGTCTTTAATAAAAAACTTGAATAAAACAGAATAATTTGGATTGAATAAAATTGTGATAAGTATGTAAAGCGTTGATAGGTATACCATTAATGCTCCAATACTTCCAAAAACTTCAGTGATTTTTTGATTTACAAAGAATCCTATGGATCCTCCAAGAAAAGTTGATTCTGTAGAGAAAAACCCAAGAAAAATCGAAAGCCATGTTCCAAGAAACAAGATACTTAAAGTAACAATTTTAAGTGGGATTATTCTTGAATCGAATAAAACTCTTAAACTGTAAAAAAAACAAAGTGAACAAAATGCCAATGATGAAATTCCGAATGATTTATACATTAACTTATGAGAAAGAAAGGCTCCAAGTTTACCAAACCAATTTTTGATGTCTCCACCATTTTCAACAAATATAAATTGAAAAAAAGACTTATTTAATATTTGGTCTTGATCATCCTTCCAGGTAAATAAATACGAGATACAAGCAATAAATAAAAAGATAGAGCCTACAAATAAAATGGTGCCAAATACGGTTTTTAATTTATTAACATCAATGATAGGTGTTTTTTTTGAGCTAGACTTTTCTTTAGATTTTTTTTTATTGGATGAAGATTTAGAAGAACTTTTTTTAGTCTTTTTAGTTTTATTACCAGATTTGCTTTTCTGATCTTTTGGTTTATACTCGTTCTCTAACATTTAGATAAAAATTCCGTTTCAAACGAAGATAACCTTTATGAGAGTAATATATATATTGAATAAATATAACTATGCACACTTTAATGTTAGTTATAAAATGGGCCTATAATATTTTTAATAAATTTTTGTAGAGGCTACTCGTGGGTAACCCAACTACATTATTATATGATCCTACTATTTTTTCAACACCAATAAAGCCAATCCAATCTTGAATACCATAAGAGCCTGCCTTATCAAAAGGATTGTGATTTTTAATGTAATGATTGATAATGTCATTGTTTATTTTTGAAAAATAAACTTCAGTACTTTCTGAAAAACCAATAAGTTTATTTTGAAAATTTAAAACACATGCTGAAGTTACTATGTGTTTTTTTCCTGATAGTTTTTGTAACGTTTCAATGCTATTTTCTGTGTTCATTGGTTTTCCTAAAATTTCATTTTCAAATCTAACAACAGTATCTGCTGTTAATAGTAANTTTNCTGAATCATAAAAAGACGATAAATGCTGCATTTTAATTCTTGCAATATGTTCTGCAANATTTTCAGCAGAAATTGAATCTGGATAACTTTCATCTANATCTAAAGGATGAATTTTAAACTTAAGCCCCATTTTAATCAAAAGCTCTTTTCTTCTTGATGAAGCAGAACCTAAAATCATATTAGGAAATTTCTCAGGGAGTAAGTGCAGCATGAAAAGTTGTGATTAAACCAAAAAGCATAGCTAATTTAATAATAGCATCTTCAAATATTAAATTTTCTTTCGAAAAAGAAATCAACCTTACAATAGCTATTAAATTTAGAATTGATGCAATGGCAAGGCCCATAGATGTAATTTCAGTTAAACCTATGATTGAGAATTGATTGGAAAAATAAGTTAGCAAATAAAATATAGGAGAAAGGATTAGAATTGCAGACAAGATTAACTTGGTTTTTTTACCTCCTATAATCATAGGAAGTGAACGAACATATATTTTTTCATCCCCCTTCATATCTTGGATGTCTTTTAAAATTTCACGAGCAAAATTTTGAAAGAAAGCAAATATAGCAAGAACCCATATTAATTGATAGGCACTATCTTGATACCAAACTTCATTTTCTAATGGAATGTTTTGGCTTTTATATTTAGATAATTGGAAATATACAATAACTAAAATGGGGATTAATGCTGTCAAGAACCCTATAATTAGATTGCCTAAAACTGCTTTTTTCTTTAAAAATAAACTGTAAAACCATAATAAATTAATTGATGCTAGATGAATTAAAACAAACCAAAGTGATTTAAAGTGAATGGCTAGAACAATGGCCATGATAAAACCAATAAAATTAAAAGTCCAATGCAATACAATTGCCCATCTAGGTTTTAAAGATTTATTGATGATCAATCGATGTGGCTTATTAATTCGATCAGCTTTCACATCAAAATAGTCATTTATTATATTTCCTGCTGCAGCAATAAACAAAGTGGAAATAACCAATAATAAAAAAGCATTGGGGTAGTCATTTATTTCTGTATCTAATTGTTTGGAAACAAATAATTTTGAACCGTACATAGTTAGTGCTATTATTAGCAAATTAACAGGTCTTACAATTTTAATTACTGGAATCATTTGATGATTTTATATATTGTTCTTCTATTTGTTTGATGCGCCTTTTTAATTTCTTTTTCATCTGTTAATAAAGAAATTGTTTGATCATCAATCACCGGTTGAGAGCTTCCATATCCTCTATACTCCATTCTTTTAGAATCTATTCCTTGAGCTATAAGATAATTATATACAGCTTCTGCACGATTTTTAGACAAGGTTATGTTCTCACTTTCAATACCTCTAGAATCTGTATGTCCACCTAACTCAATTTTAATTTCTGTATTTTTTTTGAGAAAATTAATCAAATTATCTAGTTCAATGTATGACTCTGGTCTTAAATTCGACTTAAACCGATCAAAAAACACATTGGTAAGCACAATTTCACTTTCGGGTTTGTCAATAGGATCTAATGGAATATCCATATGTTTCTTTTTCATTCCCTCAGGAATTCTCATGTTGAAATTTGCAGAATAATATACATATCCTTTTTGTGTCACCTTGAGTGCATATTCTTTATTTACAGGTAAAGAGACTGTGAACTCACCAGTTTTTTTATCAGCAAAAGAAGTAATGATGACTTTGCCGTTTTCTAAATCAATAAGTTCAAATTTACCTCCAATAGGAATTTTAGTTCTAGAGTCATATACAATCCCTTCAAAATAAAGAGTCTTTGTTGGCCTTAAATCTTCAGGCAATACAAAATAATAAATATCTAAATCTCCATATCCTCCTAATCTATTAGAGGCAAAAAATGCAATATCGCCTTGTGCAGAAACCATTAATGAGTTTTCGTTGTATTTTGTATTGATAGGATATCCAAGGTTTACAGGATTTGACCATTTACCATCACTTTGTAATCTAGACATAAATAGGTCTGTTCCGCCAAGCCCTATATGCCCTTTTGAAGCAAAATAAAGCGTTTTCCCATCAGGGTGTATAAGAACAGATTCTTCTGCATAAGGAGTATTAATATTGTCAGGTAAACGAATGGGTTTGCCCCACACACCTTTATTATTTAGATAACTCACGAAAATATCAGCATTGTCTCTTGCTCCTTTATTTTTTATTTCTCTAATAAAATAAAGTGTTTTACCATCTGCAGATAATGAGGGTTGTGTTTCCCAATTTGCTGAATTAACATATCCTGGGAGGTTTATAGGATTGTTCCAGGTGTTGCCAAGTCTTTTTGTGTAAAACAAATCGCAACTACCAAAGCCTTTTCGACCTCTGCCATAATTATAACCTGATTCATCAGGACAAGCAACAAAAACAAGTGATCTGCCATCTGCTGATAGAGTAGGAGCTCCTTCATTTCTTATGGTATTTATATTTCTTGGCATGGCAATCGCTGTTTGCCATTTTTCATTATCTGATAAATTAGAAACAAAGAAATCTTCTTGAATCTTCAATTTGTTTGCCCGGTCATTTGGCAAGCACCTTGTAAACAATATGGTTTTACCATCAACTGTAATTGTTGGAAAGTATTCTGGGTGTTCAGTGTTGATTCCTGGACCAATATTTATTGGGTTAAATTCTCTTGGTTTTTTAATAGATTTAATTGAGAATTTCGCACATGCTTTAAGTCTATTTGCTTCTCTTATGTATTCAGGATTTGCATTTCTAAAGGTTAAAAAGATATTCAAATACCTTAATGCTTCTTTATAACTACCTCCTTTCATTAAAATTTTTGATAGATTGTAATATGTAGATCCTGTGTTTGTGTGATTTGGGTTTATTTTGATTGCTGCTTTATAATGTTCTGCTACTTTATTGTAGTTTTTTAATAGTCCTTCGTATTCAGCAGATAAAAGATGTGCTTCCCAAAATTTAGGGTCTTTTTTTAATGCTTTATTAAGTAAACAAAGTCCAGCCTCATAATCAGGTAGACCAGTATTATTATTAATGTTTTTATTTGGTGCTTTTAAAGCTTTTTCAAATAACTTAATGCATTTCTTCTTTTTTGTAGAATAATACATTTGTGAATAACAAGAGCTAAAAATAATTAGACTTAGAAGTAAGGTTGAAATTTTTTTTAATGTCATATTGTTATGGGATGTCTAAATATTTATGAGTTTGCAACGAAATTTTCCATTTGATGTTTGTTTTAGCATATTCAATAATCAATGGAGTTATTATTTCTCTTTTACTCCATTCTGCTTGGAGGTATAAGATGCATTTATTATTTACTTTTTCCGCATGTTTTTCTGCCCATCTTAAATCACTTTTATTAAAAACTATAATTTTTAATTCATCTGCTCTTTTATAAGCTTCATCACAAGGGAACTTAAATTTTTTAGGAGAAAAGCAATACCAGTCTATTTGACTGCTTAATTGATAGGCACCTGAAGTTTCAATAGCGACTTCCATTTTGTTTTTTTGTAATGCATCTACTAAATACGAAATGTCATACATAGCAGGTTCTCCACCCGTTATTACAACGAAATTTGTTTTACTTGTTACGCATTTTTCAACAATAGAATTAATTGATTTAATTTGTTTTTGTTGTACTGTCCAACTTTCTTTTACATCACACCAAACACAACCAATGTCACATCCAGCCAATCTTATGAAGTATGCAGGCCTTCCTGCATAATATCCTTCGCCTTGAAGTGAGTAGAATGCCTCCATTATTGGCATCTCTATTTTTTCGTCAAATTTGACAGTTTCCACAGAGTAAAATTAATTGAAATCTATATTATTAAAGCAAAAAAAATCCCGAATGGTTCGGGATTTTAAAAATAAAAAGTAAACTTCAATTTAAAACTTCACGAAAGATTTGAATGAGTTTAGTCCATTTTCACCAATAAAGTTTAAAATATATTTCCCATTTTTTAATTCGGATATATTTATTTCTAAAGTGTTTTTTGAATCCATAGTCATGATCTTTTGCCCCAAAACATTGATTACTTCAATTGTTCCATTGAATTCATTATTTAAATTAATTTTTTTATTGGCAGGATTAGGATGAAAAGAAATAGATGATTCATTTTCATTGATCCCAGCATTAGATTCAACATCAAATACAATGGTTCCAGGAGTAATCCCAGCGTCAAAATTTAAAACTTCTGTATCATTAGAGTCATAAATGTAAATCTTTCCATAAGAGAAGAAATCAGTATTACTTGTATATAGGTTTCCATCAATTGGATTTTGAGCCAAACAATAAAAATTTAAATTGTAAGAACTTATAG
>NZQU01000079.1 GCA_002696025.1 Crocinitomicaceae bacterium | reverse complement strand
CTGATGGTGATGGTCTTTCAGATGCAGACGAATTGACCATTGGTACTGACCCAAACAATCCTGACACTGATGGTGATGGGATTCCAGATGGTGATGAGGTTAATGGAGGAAGCAATCCTCTTGATCCATGTGATCCAGTTGCTGCTCCTGGGTGTTTCTTTGGGATTCATATTCCAACGGCTTTTTCACCAAATAATGTAGGAAATGTAGTAAACAATACATACTCTATTATTGTCGGTAGTAATATAAAGGATATTAATTTTATAATACTAGATCGATTGGGTAATAAGGTTTTTGAATCCAATGACAAGCAGTTTGTTTGGGATGGTTATTTCAAAGGCAAAGCTTGTAATTCTGGTGTTTATGCATACATGGTTAATGTAGAATATTGGAATGGAACTGTAGAGGTTAAATCAGGAAATATCACTTTAATTAGATAAGATATGTTGAGGATATTGGTTTGTTGTTTTTGTTTGAATTTTGTTCAGGTTTTCTCGCAAGATTTTCACTTTACGCAATACAATCGTGTGGGTATTCTGGTAAACCCTGCCATTACTGGAGTATTTGGTGGTTGGGAAAGATTTTGCGTCAGTCATAGAAATCAATGGCTTGGAGCAAATACTCAATTTACAACAAGTGCCGCTTCGGCAGAGATGACCGTAGGTAAGGGATACAGAAATGAAAAATCTTATCTTGGTTTTGGATTTATGTTTGTTAATGATGTTGGTGGAGATGCAAACTTTGGCTTAAGAAATGGAGGAATTACCATAAGTGGTGTTATTCCGGTAAATCGTTTGCATACCTTTTCTGCAGGGCTACAAACCTCTTTTGGAAATCGAGTTGCTGACCTAACAAATCTTACGTTTTTATCTCAATGGAATGGCTCTGCTTTTGACCCTACGATATTAAGTGGTGAGGATGAGGCATTGGTTTCTTTTAGTTATTTAGATGCTGGCTTGGGCTTTCATTACAGATATGGAAAAGAACAAACCAAAGTTATTCGAGAGCGCGATTTTTCTATTGAAGCAGGGGCTTCTGTTTCACATATCAATCGCCCCAGATTAAGATATAGTAACATTACATCCGATCGTTTATATATGAAGTTTAATGTATATACGAATGTGTTTTTTACTTTTTCTGAGGTTGCAGGTATGGAATTTAATTTACTTCAAACAAAACAAGGAAAACAATATGAGACTGTTGGTGGAATTTTTTTAAAAACAAGATTTAAAGCTGCTGCGCATGTTACACGAAAAGTACAAGATTCTTACATTGGGTTTGGCACATATGTTCAATCATCTGGTGTTCTCGCGCCAGCAGTCACAATTGATTGGGGTGGTTTTAAACTAGGCCTTTCTTATGATTTGTCTGTTTCTAAAATTAGACAGGCCTATACAGGTTCTGCAGAGATTTCTTTAAGTTATACAACAACAAAGGAATCTATTTTTGGTCGTCGTTGATTACATCAACAGTTATATTTTCAGCATCTTCTTTTCGAATAGAAATAATTGATTCATCTATCTTTATTGCATATGGGCCTGAAAATGGCGCTTTAATAATTATTGAAATTTCTTTTCCATTGATTATTCCCAACTCATTTAATTTAGGCCTTAATTCAGATTCCTGAATTCCAGTAATGATTAGTTTTTGATTAATTTGAGCTGAAGATAGTTTCACGTGATTGATAATTAATGATTAGGCTTTAAAACAATTCTAATGGTTTGTCTTGTTTTTTGCTCTAAAATATTTCTTTTGCCTTTTGTTACAAAGTCTACAGTTTTTTGATCATAATGTCTAATTGTAACTAGTTCTAGTCCCTCGTTATATCTAATAGTGTAATCGTTTTTAAAAAGAGAGAGAATCTTTTCAAGGTTAATTTTTTTTCTATCTAACAATATTGAAAAACTAAGAGCAGAGTTTTGCATCACATTAATTTTTGCATTAACCCTTGCTAATCGATCAAAAATGTCACTCAAGTTTTCTTCTACTAAAAATGAAAAATCTTTTGGTTTTATTGAGAATAAAATTTGATTGTGCTTAAATATAAAAGAAGGAATTAAAGCATCTTTTTCCTTTGAACCTTGGATGGTCGTGCCCTCTTCTTTTGGGTTTAAAAATGACTTAATATATAAGGGTATTTGCTTATTGTGAAGGGGTTTTATTGTTTTTGGGTGAATTACTGATGCGCCATAATAAGAGAGCTCCAAAGCTTCCCTATATGAAATAGAATCAAGTTTTACAGTGTTTTCAAAATATTTTGGATCTGCATTAAGCATTCCGGGAACATCTTTCCATATAATTACTTCCTTTGCATCACCACAATAGGCAAAAATTGCAGCCGAAAAATCAGAGCCCTCTCTACCAAGTGTTGTTGTTTCATTTCTCTCGTTTTTCCCAATAAAACCTTGAGTAATAATGATGTTTTTTGTCAAAAACACATCTGAAATATTTTTTAAATAACTTTTAATTGTTTCCTTCCAAAGGATTTTGGTGTCTTCATGTTTTTCTTCGGTTAAAATAACGGATCGAGCATCTAGCCATTTAGCCGATATATTTTNACTTTCAAGATANGAACAAATAATTATGGTTGAAATAATTTCTCCATAAGAAACAATNTTAGAATAGTTAAGACTATGNTTNTCTGAAGAAAGCTNATCGAACAATCCATNTAATTCCTGAATTTTGCTTTCAACAACNTGATGAATAGGNTGANCTGAATCTTTGAATANATCATTTAAAATTAAAGAATGAAAAGCNTTTAGTTCTTTAATTAATTGTTTGAATTCCGGCTCATTTTTATTATNAATAGACAAGTTGATTTTTTCAAGAAGGTTTGTTGTTTTTCCCATAGCAGAAAACACAACAATTATTTTTTCTTCTTTATAATCATTTAAAATATTAGAGACATTTCGAATTGCTTTTGCATCTTTCACTGATGCCCCTCCAAATTTAAAAACCAACATATGGATGTAATAAAATATTGTTTATGATTTCAAAGGTATATAATTACCCTCGTTGTTTGGCAAAAAATGATTTTAATAATTGACTAGACTCTTCAGCAAGCAAACCATTAACAACAAGAGTTCGGGGGTGATATATTTTTGAGGAAAGATTGCTCTCTTTTCTTCTTTCGTTTCTTGCTGCAAAGACTATTTTATCTATTTGAGTCCAATACAAAGCTCCGGCGCACATATGACATGGTTCTAAAGTTGTATACAT
Organism: Crocinitomicaceae bacterium; assembly: GCA_002696025.1. Classification (GTDB taxonomy): domain Bacteria; phylum Bacteroidota; class Bacteroidia; order Flavobacteriales_D; family Crocinitomicaceae; genus UBA952. The sequence continues at coordinate 27,670 of NZQU01000079.1, read as the reverse complement.
GGTGCATTCCTTTAAATATTTTGAGCCGAGGTATTCGGATGCAGCTGTGATTGCTTGAATTTCAGCATGTGCAGTAACATCGTTTAGTTGTTCCGTCCTATTGTGACTTCGAGCAATGATTTGTTGTTTGGCAACAATGACAACGCCGATTGGTATTTCATTCGCTTCAAAAGCAATATTTGCTTCATTTAAAGCTTGCTTCATAAAATATTCATCATTAAATGGATTGATCATATTTAAAAACTTATCTTATAATACTTACAGACCCAGATTTATTTTCCATTTTTGCCTCATTAAGCTCTATGGTATAGTAATAAGAACCAACAGGGAGGTCTTCACCTTTGAATTTTCCATTCCAAGGGTTTTCGGAATAGCTGCCCCTAATACTTTCAAATATTTTTTGCCCCCATCGATTGTATATTGTAACAATATTACTTGGAAAGTAAAGGTCAATATTATGTAGTTCCCAGTTGTCATTTACCAAATCATTGTCTGGGGTAAAGGCTGATGGTATAATTAGTTCACAGTCATAAACAATTAATTCGTTTTTAACAATTGAGTCACATCCATTTACATTTAAAAGAGAATCAATTATTGTTCCTTCTGTTTCAAATAAAACTCCATTAATCATTATTGGCAATTGATTGCTGCAAATACTAGTGCTTATGTTTATTAAGGAATCTCCATCAATCCAGTTGTAAGTGGGGAAAACAGTTAGATTAACCGTAGCTATTGAGTCACATCCGTTAACAGCAATTAAAGTATCTGTTTCTGTTCCAGAATCATATAAAGTAAGATTGTTCCAAGAGTAGGGCAATAAATTGTCACAAATAGAAACATTTGATGTGCTTAGGCTTGGCGCGTTAACCGAAAGGTTTAGTGTGGCTAAAGAGTCGCAGCCACTTGTCGTAATTAAACTGTCAGTTTGAGATCCGGCGTTGTTAAAAGTAAGATTGTTCCATGTGAAAGGAAGCTCATTTTCACAAATTTCAATATCCGTAGAGCTCAAAGATGCTTGAGAAATTGTAAGATTAAGAGTTGCTAAAGAATCGCATCCATTTACAGTAACTAAGGTGTCTGTTTGTGATCCGGCACTATTGAATGTAAGGTTGTTCCATGTATATGGAAGGGCCGTTGGGCAAATTGAAATATCTGTTGTGCTATAGACTGTTGACTGAACAGTCAAGTTTAGTATCGCTAAAGAATCACAGCCATTCGATCCAATAAGAGTATCTGTTTGTGTTCCTGCAGTGTTAAATATAAGGTTGTTCCATAAGTATGGCAATTGAGAACTGCAGATAGAAATATTTGAATTACTTGATGGAGTTGGATTAATTGACAAGTTGAGCGTTGCTAAAGAGTCACAACCATTAGATGCAACTAATGTGTCTGTTTGTGAACCACCACTATTAAATATAAGATTGTTCCATGAAAAAGGGAGTTGGCTGTTACAAATAGATAATGATGTAGTGCTGTTGTTTAAGTTTGGATTGGTGTTTGTGCAGTTGTTATTTAATTGTGAAATAAAAGCAGAATTATTAATGCCATTAGGTACTCCTGGAGTTTCATTTCCGTTTGAACACAAATCACTTGACCAATTAAGTTGATTAAAGGGGTCGTCAGATATGGTATTCATAAATGAAAAAACTTTCCCTGATGCCGAGCCATTAAAGTAAATAATGTTGTTTTGATTGTTGTTCCCCCAACTAACTCCATGAGTAATATTTGGAAAATTACTTGGGTCGATTGTTAAAAATGAGTCATTTGAGTTAGACATGCCAATTGACCACCAATTTCCTCCAATGGTCCAACCTGTATTAGAATAAGCACTTGATGTATTGTTTGGGTTAGAGGAATGTCGTTCAAATAAATTTGATGAAATTGGAATAACAAGATTACAATTGGAATCATTGCTTAGGGTGTCAATAGCTCCAACTTGCGGGTTTGGGTCGGCATCATTATAAATTGTAATGAGTGTTCCTATAGGAATACAAGACCAAAATGGAACATCTCTAAATCTAATAGCCCCAATGGCTATTCCAGCTCCAGAAGTAGGTCCACCAGAAAAATAACCGTTATTGTCATCGATAATCCACCCTCTAAGATCTAAGCAGTATTGACAAGAATTGTTTGGCACAACAACAAACTCTACATATTCTTTTCCGCCACTAAGTCCTTGAGAAACCTCATTCACAATTAAATTTTGGCTTAGTATAAAGCTAAAATTATTGATTAAAACAATTGAAAGTATTGTTTTTAGAATGGAAATAAAAAGGTTTTTTTTCAATTAGAACTTGTTTTCAAGTTTCGAAATTAGTCAAACTAAAAAGATCTTCCAAAACCCTTATTATTAATAATTGAATAAGTTGATGTTAAAATAAACTTGACAAGGGGGGGGGTAATGTTGTATATTTGCCGACCTAGTTAAAAAAACGTTTATGAGTAAAATGAAACTTTCAGAATTCAACTTTAATCTTCCAGAGGAGTTAATAGCTGAATATCCAACAAATAATAGAGATGATTCTAAGCTAATGGTTGTGCATAGAGAATCGGGTAAAATCGAGCACAAACACTTTAGCGATTTAATAGATTATTTTGATGAAGGTGATGTTCTAGTGTTAAATAACACAAAAGTTTTTCCAGCTCGAATGTATGGAAACAAAGAAAAAACAGGTGCTAAAATAGAGGTTTTCCTATTAAGAGAGCTTAATAGAGAGAGTTTGCTTTGGGATGTTTTAGTTGATCCGGCTAGAAAAATCAGAATTGGAAATAAGCTTTATTTTGGAGAAGATAACTCATTGGTTGCAGAGGTTATTGATAATACAACCTCAAGAGGCCGAACATTAAGGTTCCTATTTGATGGCCCATACGAAGAATTTAAGGCGGCAATTGTTAGATTAGGGGAGACGCCACTTCCAAAATATATTAAAAGAGATGTTGAGCCTGAAGATGAAGATCGATATCAGACAATTTATGCAACTGAGGAGGGAGCTGTAGCAGCGCCAACTGCAGGGCTTCATTTTTCAAAAGGATTGATTAAAAGATTAGAATTAAAAGGAGTTGAGTTTGCAAATATCACACTTCATGTTGGTTTGGGAACATTTCGCCCTGTAGAGGTTGAAGATTTAACCAAGCATAAAATGGATTCTGAGCAGGCAGTAATTACTCAAGAGGCTACAGATAAGGTAAATACAGCAAAGAAAAGCAAAAAAAAGGTGTGCGCTGTTGGAACAACATCAATGAGGGCTATGGAAACATCAGTTTCAACTGAAGGTCTTCTCAAGCCATATCAAGGCTGGACGAATAAATTTATTTTTCCTCCTTATGACTTTCACTTGGCAGATTGTATGATTACAAACTTCCACACACCATTATCAACCCTTTTAATGATGACCTCTGCATTTTGTGGACATGAATTAATAATGAAGGCATATGAAGAAGCGATAAAAGAGAAGTATCGATTTTATTCTTATGGTGATGCCATGCTAATTTTATAAAAAATGAAATCCTTAAAGGCTCAAAATCATTATTTGAGCCAAACTAATTATCAATTAAGTGAGCTTAATAAAGCTACTGTAGTTAGTTTTTGTGATAAAATTTTTGAGACAGGCTTGAATGAAATAAAGCCAAATTCAATTGACATTTTACAGATCAATCTTGGCAAAATGTGCAATCAAGTTTGCAAGCATTGTCATGTTGATGCAGGGCCAGATCGAAAAGAGATCATGACAAAGGAAATAATGATAAAGTGCTTAGAAGTTGTTTCAAAAAACTCCTTTAAAACAGTAGATCTAACAGGGGGGGCTCCAGAAATGAACCCAAATTTCAGATGGTTTGTGGAGGAATTGTCAAAGTACAAACTAAACATAATAGTTCGGTGTAATTTAACAATCATTGTGGCGAATAAAAAATACAATGACCTTCCTCTGTTTTTTAAGAAAAATGGAGTTGAAGTTGTTTCTTCTTTACCTCATTTTTCTTCAGCTAGAACAAATTCTCAAAGAGGAAATAGTGTTTTTGAAAAATCAATTAAGGCATTAAAAATGCTTAATGATGTGGGTTATGGAAAAGAAGGGTCTGGTCTGGTTTTAAATTTAGTTTATAATCCAACAGGGGCAATATTGCCGTCAAATCAGGAGATGATGGAAAAACAATATAAAAAAGAACTCATTCAAAAATTCAATATTGTATTTAATCATTTATTTATGATTACCAATATGCCCATTAGTCGTTTTCTTGATTTTTTATTAAAAATGGGGTATCTGAAAGAGTATATGGAAAGACTTATTGAATCTTTTAATCCTCTTAGTGTTGACTCTTTAATGTGTAGGGATATGGTTTCAGTTAGTTGGGATGGATATTTATTTGATTGTGATTTTAATCAAATGTTGGATATGAAAGTGAAATCTAAATCAAATCATATAAATTCGTACAATTCAAATCAGTTAAAGAGTAGAAAAATTCAAATTGACAACCATTGTTATGGTTGTACATCAGGAAGTGGATCTAGTTGTGGTGGACAAATAGTTTAAAGAAAAAGAAAGTGAGTAAAGATAAAAACATGCCTTTTTTAGATCATCTTGAGGAATTGAGATGGAGATTGGTTCGTTCTGCAGGATTGATTCTTGTTTTTGCTGTTGTGATATGGTTTTTTCAGGAATGGATTATGGAGCATGTTTTTTTATCTATGAGCAATCCTGATTTTATAACGTTTAGTCTTCTATGTGAATATTTTGGAATGTGTGTAGATGAAATACCCATAAGTATGCAAAGCATGACAGTTTCTGGTCAGTTTTCTTATGCCTTGTTAATGAGTATTATGGGGGGATTTGTTTTTTCTTTTCCATTTGTTTTTTATCAAATATGGGGTTTTATTCGCCCGGGTTTAAAGCCAAATGAAAAAAGAACCGTTAATGGTTTGACATTTTATGTAAGCACTTTATTTTTTACAGGAATTTTGTTTGGATATTTTATTGTTTCTCCATTAGCAATTAAGTTTTTTGGGTCTTATCAGATAAGTGATCAAATTCAAAATATATTCACCATTAACTCTTACATGAGTACAATTATCTCAACTGTGTTTTATTGTGGCTTGTTTTTTCTTTTGCCCATTATATCTTATTTGTTAACTAAAATAGGAATCATCACCCCTGCTTTTTTAAAGAAATACAGAAAGCATTCTGTGGTAGGTGTTTTGGTTTTGTCTGCTGTCATTACTCCTCCAGATGTAATATCTCAAGTTATAGTTGCTGTTCCGATAGTCATATTGTATGAGATAGGGATATGGGCCTCTATTATCGTTTACAGAAAAATGAATCAATAAAAAGAAAAAAGTGATAAACAAGGCTCTCTTTATTTTTTTTCTGTTACTCTTTTCGGGATCTTATAATGCACAAAAAACGATTGTTTTTGGATCAGTTAAAGACCAATCCTCAAATGAGCCGATTCCTTATACCAAGGTTCGTTTTGTTGGCACAAAAATAGGAACCTTGACTGATTATAATGGCAATTACCGAATTGAAACATATTACCCATCAGATTCGCTTGTTTTTTCTATATCTGGCTATAAGCAGCTTAAAAAGAAAGTTGTTAAAGATCAGGAGCAATCGGTAAACGTCAAGTTGGATGTGTTGTCAAAACAATTTGATGAGATTAAAATAAAAATACCCGATGAACTTTCTTCTGTTAAGTTGCATAAAAAATTGATTGAAAATAAAAGTGCAAATAATAAAGAAAAACTGGATGCATATCAGTATGATGTTTATAGTAAAACTCAATTTGACTTAAACAATATTGGTGATGGTTTTAATAAAAATGGACTTGTAAAAAAGCTGGATTTTCTAGTTGATTATTTGGATTCAACAGATGACAAGGAGTCATATCTCCCATTAATCTTAAGTGAATCGTATTCAAGTTTTTATTTCAATAACAATCCAAGACAAAAGAAAGAAGTAATTCAGGCTTCTAGAATTACTGGAATTGAAAATGTTCAGCTCAATCAATTTTTTGGGGAGATGTATTTAGACGTTAATTTATATGACAACATTATAAATTTATTTAATAGAGGATTTATAAGCCCTGCCTCTAATTTTGCCCCAAACTTTTACAAGTTTGTTCTTGCAGACTCTTCTTTTATTGATGACTCTTGGTGTTATAAAATGACATTCTCTCCCAAAAGGACAGGAGACTTAACCTTAGAAGGAGAAATGTGGATTAACGATACTACTTATGCTTTAAAGTTAGTTAAGGCAAAAATCTCTCCAGGGGCTAATTTAAATTATATTAATGATTTATATTTTGAACATCACTTTAAAAAAGTTCAAAAGGAAGTTTGGATGCTTTCTAAAGAAAGAATTATAGCAGATGTCAAGTTGACTAAAAAGAGCAAGGTTTACGGTTTTTTTGCAAAAAGATACAGTAGTAGAACTAATTATGTAATTAATAAACAGTTGCCTCAAAGTTTTTATAATGCAGATAATTCGGTTAATGTTGAGGATGGATCAAGCATGAAAAGCGAAGATTATTGGGAGACTAAAAGATCAGAAAAACTTAGTCATCAAGAGAAAAACATTGACTTAATGATTGACTCTTTAAACAATTCATCTTTTTTTAAATCATTAAAAAACACAACTTATTTTGCTACAACTGGCTATTTCCCTCTTTCAAAAATTGAGATTGGTGATGCCTTTCAATTAATGAGTGTCAATCCAGTTGAAAGGTTTAGGGTTGCTTTGGCCCTTAGAACATCAAACTATTTTTCAAGGAAAATAGAATTGGGGGGTAATATTGCATATGGTTTTGAAGATAAAAGATTTAAATATGGAGGGAAAATAAGGTACAATATTTCAAATAAGAAAAGGTCTTTACTTAGTATATATTATAAAAATGACATTGAACAGGTAGGCCAATCAATGAATGCCTCTGAAATCGGAGCTTCTTTTTCAACAGTTTTTAATACTGCGCCATTTGATAAATTAACATTTGTAAATAAAAGGGGGATTTCATTGGAAAATGACATTAAAAAAGACATTGTCTTGTTTAATAGTTTTGAGTGGAAGGAATACCAAGCATTAGGGCTAGCAAACTACACCAGACATAACTTGCTTAATTCTTCAATTGATACGGTTGATAAAATCACAACAGCAGAGTTCTCCACTTGTTTTAGATGGACAAAAGGAGAAGAATTCATTTCTGGTGCTTTTGATCGAGTTTCTTTAAGATCAAAATACCCAATTTTTTCTATCCGAGGTGTATTTGGTGTAAAGGGTGTTTTGGGTAGCGAGTTTAATTATCAAAAATTAGAGCTTGACATTCAGCAAAACACTCAGATAGGTGTTCTGGGACGAATAATGTATGGGGTTAACGTGGGTTATATTTTTGGTGAAACCGCCTATCCATTTCTAAAACTTCATGAAGGAAGCCAGTCTTATTGGTTATTTACCAGGACTTCAAATAAACTTGCCTTTATGGAGTTCATATCTGATCAATATATTTCATCTTACATAGAAAATCATTGGGATGGCCTTTTGTTTGACAGAATTCCACTTGTTAATAAGTTAAAACTTAGGCTTGTAACTTCTGCTAAGTTTATTTATGGCTCGATAAGGGATGAACATGAAGAGCTTATATTGATACCTGATTTTGTAAATAGGTTTGGAAAAACGCCTTATGTTGAAGTAAATATTGGCATTGAAAATATTTTTAAATTGATCAGAGTAGACCTTATATACAGGGCAACTCATCAATTGCCCGGGGAATCTCCTTTTGGAGTTAGGTTTAAATATGCGATTACTTTTTAGTTGCGTCAATATTTATAATGGCTTCAGCAACAGCGATATCTTTTGGTGATGTTATTTTAATGTTTTCTTGATTTCCCTCGACAAGAAAAATGGATGTTCCATTAGATTCAACGAGTGAAGCGTCATCCGTAAATGTTTTTTCAAAGGGATTTTTGTAAGCTTCAATTAGCGTCTCTCTTTTAAAACATTGTGGGGTTTGAATAATGACTACCTCATCTCTATTTTTACTTGTGTTTGTTAGTCCTTGTTTCTCTCTAATGCTTTCGGTTATTTGTATATATGGGGCAATAGCAAAGTGATTATTGGCCGCATCATAAATTCTATTTAGTGTTTCATGAGAAACAAGTGGTCTTACACCATCATGAACAGCTATTGTATCCCCTGAGGATTGATTGATTGCATTTTTTATTGAATGGTATCGTTCTTCTCCTCCGGCAACTATTTTGTGATTGATTCCAATATTATATTCGTTTAACAAATTCTTCCAGTAACTAATCCATTCTTCTGGAAGCGTAATGATAATTTCAAAATTATTATCAAACTCATAAATACTTTTAAGGGTATGAATAAGAATAGGTGTATCGTTAATTTTTAAAAATTGTTTCGGAATTTTGCCTCCCATTCTTTTGCCCGTTCCTCCAGCGGTTAGAATTATGGTGTGTTTCATACATCAAATCTAACAAATACTGAAACAATGAGAAAAATATTTATGCACGCATAATAAAATTTCATACTTTCGTGTTATGTCAAAAAATAACACAACACTTTTGGATGTTTCCATTCGACATGCCTGGCATAAAATTGCAAGAATGTATAATCAAAAAGCATTTTCTCAGGGCATGACAATGTCTGTAGGATTTATCCTAATGTATGTTGAAAAACAAGGCTCTCCCAGTACAAGTTTGGGCCCCAAGATGGGCATGGAACCAACATCTTTATCAAGAACATTAAAAACAATGGAGGATCAAGGGTTAATCAGAAGACAAATTTCTGCTGATGATAAGAGAAAAGTGCTTATATTTCTGACCCCAATTGGAATTGAAAAAAGAAGAATGGTCAGAACATTCCTGCTAGACTTCAATCAGATGATAGATGAAAAAGTATCTGATTCAGCAAAAAAAGGGTTTTTTGAGACAATGGAGGCGATTGATGAATTAACACAAAAAATGAATTAAATTATTATAATAATGAGTAGACATATTAAAAAAGTAGCTGTTTTAGGTTCGGGAGTAATGGGTTCTCGAATTGCATGTCATTTTGCAAATATTGGTTGCGAAGTTTTGCTTTTAGATATTCCGCCAAGGGAATTAAATGATAAAGAAAAATCAAAAAAGAAAGAGTTATCAGATTCTGAGGTTCGAAATAGAATTGTTAATGATGCTTTAACTTTTGCTCTAAAATCAAAGCCATCTCCAATTTATAGAAAAAGTTTTGCTAATAGAATTGAAACAGGAAACTTTGATGATGATTTGTCTAAAATATCAGATTGCGATTGGGTTATTGAGGTTATTATTGAGCGTTTAGATATTAAAATGCAGCTTTTTGAAAAAGTAGAAAAGTACAGAAAGCCAGGCACTATTATTTCCTCTAATACATCAGGAATCCCTATTCACATGATGCTAGAGGGAAGGTCTGATGATTTTAAATCTAATTTTTGTGGGACTCATTTTTTCAATCCACCAAGGTATCTTCAATTACTAGAAATCATTCCAACTCCAGATACAAATTCGGAAGTTGTTGATTTTTTAATGGATTATGGGGCTAAATTTTTAGGTAAAAAAACGGTTTTATGTAAAGATACTCCTGCATTTATTGCCAACAGAGTTGGTGTCTATTCTATAATGTCACTATTTCATATGGTTGATGAACTTGGATTAACTGTTGAAGAAGTTGATAAATTGTCTGGTCCTGTTTTGGGTAGGCCAAAGTCAGCAACTTTTAGAACCTGCGATGTTGTTGGTTTGGACACATTGGTTCATGTTGCAAATGGCTTAAAGGAAAATTGTCCTGACGATGAAGAAAAGCATTTATTTGATTTGCCACCCTACATCAAAACAATGGTTGACAACAACTGGCTTGGATCTAAATCAGGTCAAGGGTTTTACAAAAAAGAAAAAGATGAAAACGGGAAAAGAAAAATATTAGCCCTTGATTTAAAAACACTAGAATACAAACCTTCACAAAAAGTAAAATTTCCAACATTGGAAATGACAAAGCCAATTGATGATCTAAATCAAAGAACCAAAATGCTTTTAATGGGTCAAGATAAAGCAGGAGAGTTTTACAGAAAAGCTTTTGCTGGTGTTTTTGCATATGTCTCCAATCGATTGCCTGAAATTTCAGATGATTTATACAAAATAGATGATGCTTTGAAAGCTGGATTTGGTTGGGAGTTGGGTCCTTTCGAAACTTGGGATATTATTGGTTTAGATAAGGGGCTTGAGTTGATTTCTAAGGAAGGTAAAAAAGCAGCTTCCTGGGTTACTGAAATGAGTAAAAATGGAGTAAAGTCTTTTTACAAAAGCGAAGGCGGAAAGAAAATGTATTACAATACATCAAAACAAGAATATCAGATTATTCCTGGTACAGAAGGGCGTGTTATTCTAGATTCTCTTAGAGATGATAATAAGGTTTGGGGGAATTCAGACACCACTCTTGTAGATATAGGTGATGGTATTTTAAATCTAGAGTTTCATACCAAAATGAATACAATTGGAGGTGGTGTTATTGAGGGAATCAACAAATCGATTGATCTTGCAGAAAAATCTCACAAAGGATTAGTTATATCTAATACTGGTCAAAACTTTTCTGCAGGAGCTAATGTTGGAATGATTTTTATGATGGCAGTAGAACAAGAATATGATGAGTTGAATTTTGCAGTGAAAGCATTTCAGGATACCATGATGAGGCTCAGATATTGTAATGTGCCTGTGATAGTTGCACCTCATAATTTAGCTTTGGGAGGTGGTTGTGAAATGTCTATGCATGCTGACAAAGTTGTTGCTCATGCAGAGTTGTATATGGGGCTTGTTGAGTTTGGTGTTGGTTTGATTCCTGGAGGTGGCGGTTCAAAAGAATTTGCAAAGCGTTTGTCTGATGAATTGTCAGAAGGAGATATCAGAATTAATAAATTAAGAGAAAAGTTTTTGACTATAGGTCAGGCTAAGGTTGCTACATCTGCTTATGAAGCATTTGACTTGGGTTATTTAAGAGAGGGTGTTGATGAAGTTGTTGTGAGTCGAGATTATCAATTGACAAGAGCAAAGGCGGCATGTTTAGAAATGGCAAACAAAGGCTATGTAGCGCCTAAACAAGAAAAGAACATAACTGTTTTAGGTCAAGAAGGACTCGGGATAGTGTATGTTGGCTCTAACTCAATGCTTTCAGGTAATTATATGTCTGAACATGATGGTGTTATTTCTGAAAAACTAGGTTTTGTGTTGTGTGGTGGTGATTTATCTGAAAGAACCGTTGTTAGTGAGCAATACTTATTAGATTTAGAACGAAAAGCTTTTGTTGAGTTGTGTATGGAGAGAAAATCTCTTGAGCGATTAGAAAGCCTTGTGAAAACTGGAAAGATTTTAAGAAATTAGTACTTTATTTTATTTGTGAAAAATGGATAAAAACAAAGAGTTAGAAAAGAAAAGAGAAGAATCTAAATTAGGCGGTGGTCTATCAAGAATTGAAAAGCAGCACAGCCAAGGGAAGCTTAGTGCAAGAGAAAGAATCTTTTTATTATTAGACGAAGGGTCATTTCAAGAAATTGGAGCCTTAGTCTCTCACAGATCTACAGACTTTGGTCTTGACAAGAAAAAATTTCCAGGTGATGGAGTAGTGACTGGATATGGATATGTTCATGGTCGATTGGTTTATGTCTTTTCTCAAGATTTCACTGTTTTTGGAGGCTCGTTATCTGAAAGTCATGCTTCTAAAATATGCCAGGTTATGGACTTGGCCTTAAAAAATGGAGCGCCATTAATTGGTCTTAATGACTCTGGCGGTGCTAGGATTCAAGAGGGTGTTGTTTCATTAGCGGGTTACGCAGATATTTTTTATAGAAACACAAGGGCATCAGGTGTAATCCCTCAGATATCAGTAATTATGGGGCCTTGCGCTGGAGGAGCAGTTTATTCTCCTGCCTTAACAGATTTTGTTTTCATGGTTGAAGACACTTCGTTTATGTTTGTTACCGGGCCAAATGTTGTAAAAACAGTTACTCATGAAGAAGTCAGTTCTGAAGATCTTGGTGGTGCAATGACACATGCTGAAAAATCAGGGGTTAATCATTTTACATCTCCAAATGATCTTGAGTGCATTAGAAGCGTTCGTGATTTGGTTTCTTACATTCCTCAAAATTATTCCGAGTTGCCACCTCAACGAGAAAACGGTAATGTTTTTGAAGAAAATAAATTAGAACGAATCAAAGGAATTGTTCCTGATAATTCAAACTTGCCATATGACATTAGAGAGGTTATTGATTGTGTAATTGATGACGACAGCTTCAAAGAAGTTCAATCGGATTTCGCCAAAAATATTGTCGTTGGCTTTTGTAGAATTGATGGCAAATCCATAGGTGTGATAGCCAATCAGCCAACTGTTCTAGCAGGTGTTTTGGATATTGATAGTTCTAGAAAAGGAGCTCGATTTGTTCGTTTTTGTGATTCTTTCAATATTCCATTATTGGTGTTTGAAGACGTGCCAGGCTTTTTACCAGGAACTGATCAAGAATGGAAAGGGATTATTTCTCATGGAGCTAAATTATTATATGCTTTTTCTGAGGCGACTGTGCCTAGAGTAACTATTATTACTAGAAAAGCATATGGTGGTGCATTTGATGTTATGAATTCAAAAAATATTGGTGCAGATATGAATTTTGCATGGCCAACTGCAGAAATAGCGGTTATGGGTGCAAAGGGAGCTGCTGAAATAATTTTTAAAAGAGAAATTGCAGAATCAGAGAATCCCGAAGAAAAGTGGAAAGAAAAAGAAGCTGAATATGCATCTAAATTTTCAAATCCATATAGGGCTGCAGAACGAGGCTTTATTGATGAAGTAATTTATCCGGAAGAAACTAGGAGTAAAGTTATTGCAAGTTTTAAAATGCTTGAAAATAAAGTGGACCATCTCCCTCAAAAAAAACATGGAAACATTCCAATGTAATTTTATTTTTTTAGAGGGGCTTTAAAAGCATGTGATATCAAATCTTCAATAGGAATCACATCAAGTGTTTTTTCATTTGTAGCCTCTAATACTACTTTCGGAGCATAACCATTGTCATGTGCTTGTTTCCATCTTAGTGCGCACAAACACCATCTATCTCCAGGTTTAACACCTTCAAAATGCCATTCTGGAATTGGCGTAGATAAATCGTTTCCAACTTTTTTTGAAAAAGTTAAAAATTCTTCACTTGCAACAACACAAACCGTGTGCATACCTGCATCTGATTCATCAGTGTCGCAGCAACCATTTCTAAAATAACCTGTAAGAGGGCTATTGCTACAAACAATTAGTGGTTCTCCAAAAACGTTATGATTCATTATTTGATAATCTAATCTACAGCCAATGTTTCTTTTCTCCCAAGAGATTTAAGCATTGAAGCATGTTTTTTAAGTGCTTTGAAAAATCTGTCTTCACTGTAATAAGGTATCCCATATTCTATAGCTGTCTTTTTGACAATTTTAGATATTGCAGGATAGTGAACATGGCTAATATTAGTAAAAAGGTGGTGTTCAACTTGGTAATTAAGCCCTCCAACAAACCATGACATGATCTTGTTTTTTGGCGCAAAATTAGCTGTAGTAGCTAATTGGTGTACAGCCCAGTTGTTGTCTATTTTTCCACTAAGATTTGGAAGGGGAAAGTCGCAGTCAGGCATTACATGTGCCAATTGAAAAATAACGCTAAGAACAAATCCTGTAACCAAGTGCATAATAACAAATCCAATCAATGTAATCCAAAAAGGAACACTTGAAAAAATTAACGGAATAACAAGTAGGTACGCAAAATAGATTAACTTCCAAGCAGTAACCTGAAAAAATTCTTTCCTAAAATCTTTCTTGTTTCTTATTAATCCTTCTTTTTTAAAAATGAAGACACTTTTAAAGTCACTATAACTAATCCACATGAGAGTTAGCAATGAATAAATAAACCATGCGTATATGTGTTGGTATTTGTGTATTTTTTTAAGTGGTTTGTGAGGAGAAAAACGCAAAATACCTGGAGCATCAATATCATCATCATGTCCATCTACATTTGTAAATGTATGGTGTAAAACATTGTGTTTTTTCTTCCACATTGATGAGTTTCCACCAACAAAGTTCATTGTTGCCTCCATCATTGTGTTGATTGTTTTGTATTTTGACAAAACACCGTGGTTGGCATCATGCATAATACTAAGTCCAATGCCTGATTTACCTATACCCATGATAAACCACATTCCAAATACGATCCAATAGTTTTCAATAAACCCAGTAACAAGGAAAAAGTATGGAGTTAAAAACAGGGTCAACATGAAAATAGTTTTAACTAACATTTTCCAATTGCCATATTTAGTTATGTTTTTTTGATCAAAATATAGATTTACTCTTTTTTTCAAAACCGTAAAAAACTCAGCATGTTTTTCACGATTGAATACTGGACGAGAGACGTTCATAATTTTCTTGTTTTAATAGAAAATAATATTCTTAATTTAGTGCAAAGGTATAAATTATTTAATCCGAACTATGTTTTATTTTTATACCCAAATATTTAGTTCACTAGAATAACAATAAAAACACATTTATGTTTCATAAATATATCTACTTATTAATTTTTGTTTTCCTTTATTCATGCACAACTGTACGCAATGTTGAAAAGAAAACAGTGGTCCTTTCTGTGTATAATTCATCCAAATCTTATCAAAAATGGATGAAGAAAAAAAACAGAAAAATAAATTTAGTAGAGGCAATATCCTGTGATAATTTAGATAGTTTATTGCAAATTGCAGATGGTATTTTATTAACTGGAGGCGAAGATATAAACCCAGAGATATATGGACACCCTGACTATCAAAAGGTTTGTGGAACAATTAACCACAAAAGAGATTCTGTAGAACAAGTTTTGTTCCATTATGCTTATGAAAAAAAGATGCCTTTACTAGGTATTTGTAGAGGGATGCAGATGACCAATGTAGCTTTAGGGGGAACACTTACACCTGATATTCCTTCATATATAGGGACATCAGTTATTCACAGAAGCCCTGGAAAAACAATTCATGAGGTAACCATAAATAAGAAAGCGCCACAGATATTTAACCCTGAGCTTAACAAAGTTGAGGTAAATAGCAATCATCATCAATGCATTGATCGATTGGCAGAGGGGCTTACTATTATTGCAAAGACTTCAGATGGTGTTGCTGAGGCAGTAGTTTATAATTCATACTTGCATCCCTATATAGTAGCTGTTCAGTTTCATCCTGAAAGAATGAAATCAGAGTGCAGCAAAAGAATAAGGAATGGCTTTATGAAAGCTATCAATAATAAATAAGCGATTAGCAAAACTCATTAAAGGCAGATGCTAAGTTTTCTGCAATCATTTGAGGGCTTGCACCTTCTATGTGATGTCTTTCAATAAAATGAACCAATTTACCTCCTTTAAATAAACCTATTGAGGGTGATGATGGAGGAAAAGGTAAAAAATATCTTCTTGCCTGAGCTGTAGCTTCAGTATCAAATCCTGCAAAAACAGTTCCCATAGATGTAGGAGTTTTTTCATTGTTTAATGAAAGTTTCACTCCAGGCCGCATATTTCCTGCAGCACATCCACATACTGAATTAACAACCAATAAAAGGGTGTCAGATTCATTTTCTATCATATTGTCTACTAGGTCAGCGGAGTTTAAATCAACAAATCCAACTGATGTTAGATCGTTTTTCATTGGTATAACTAGTTCTTCAGGGTACATAATTTAATTTTTTTACAAAAGTATGGTTTTATTATATAAATATCAATCTACGTGTTTATACGTAGACGGTTTAGGAAACTACGTAGTTTTCCCTATGTACGAACCCCTAAATTGCCCTATTGATTATATAAAAAGTCGAATTAAGAAGATAAATGCCTCATCTTTGAATTGTAAACGAAAAAAAACACTAAATTATATAAAACCAAATACCATGAAAACTCTAAAAACTTTAAGCAAAATTACATTAACTTTTACACTACTAATGTTTTTAGCACCAGCAGCATTTTCACAAATGGAAATAACTGATGACGGCGTTAAGGATAGAGTTAGCGTATCAGTATACCCGAATCTATCAGAAGGAAAAGCAATGTTAAAATGGGAAGAAGGTTCAATTGATTATATCGAGATCATTTCTTCAAACGGTCAGTTCATGCCATCGATTCCAGTTTTAGATGCAAAATCACTTCATTTAAATGATTTAACAGAAGGAATTTATACAATAAACTTCAAGTCAAAAGACGAAGTATTAATAACAAAGAAACTTTTAGTGGCTAACAAATGAAACTATAAGTAGTCTCTCATAATTAAAGCCCGGATAAACCAACCGGGCTTTTTTTATTGTTGATTCCAAATGTCATCCTCAGGTAAAGGAGCATCAATACAAATGTGTTCTTTAGATACCGGATGAGTAAATTCTAGTTTTTTTGCATGTAAGGATATAGAGCCATTTTTATTAGATCTTTTGGCGCCGTATTTAAGGTCTCCTTTAATTCTACATCCAATCGAGGCAAGTTGTGTTCTGATTTGGTGATGACGTCCTGTCTCTAGAATTATTTCCATCACAAAGTAATTGTCAAGTTCCTTGATTATCTTGTAATTTAAAATGGCCTCTTTTGCACCTTTTGTATTTTTATCTACACAATACGATTTGTTTTTTGCAGAATTCTTTTTCAAATAATGAAGCAGTCGACCTTCTCTGTTTATTTCTTTTTTTTCTACAATTGCCCAATAGGTCTTAATTGTTTCTTTTAAACGAAACTGCTGATTCATTCTTTCAAGAGCCTTGCTGGTTTTTGCAAATAATAAAACCCCACTAGTTGGTCTATCAAGCCTATGAACAACGCCACAAAACACATTTCCGGGCTTATTATACTTATGCTTCAAATACTGTTTTACTATATCGGGTAGTGGCAAATCCTTTGTCTTGTCACCTTGAGTTAAATCTCCAGGTTTTTTATTTAAAACAATGAGATGATTGTCTTCATATAAGACCGATATGTCCATTGAGTTTGATGATTGAATGTTATGATTCAAAATTATATCTAAATTTATAAGGATAAAGTTAAATGATTTTCAAATGAAATTACACTACATTGGATTACTTCTGTTTGCAATAGCTTATAATAATTTATTTTCACAACAATTAAGCACTGACATTTTTAAAGATGAATTGGTTAATGCTAATGGTGTTATTAATGATCAGTTGCTGGTCATGAAAACAATGGAAAATCAATATCCTGGATATTCTGAACAAGTTAGCAAGGTTTTTCAGGAAAATAAATCAAGAGACAATCAATCGTATAACAAAAATATTTTGCACGAAGTAAGTGTTGTTGTTCATGTTGTTCACCAGACATCAGAAGAAAACCTACCGGATAGTGTTATTTATTCTCAAATAGAAGTTTTAAATGAAGATTTTCAAAGGCTAAATGCAGATTCAAATAATCTAAGGTCTATTTTTATGCCTATCGCAGGAAATCCAAATATTAAATTCAACCTTGTACAAATCATTAGAGTTCCAACAACATCATCTTTTTCTGTTGGTTTAACAGGTTTGCCCGACAATGTAAAGCAAACTGCAAATGGAGGCTCAGATGCCTGGAATACAGATCAATACTTAAATATTTGGATCTGTAAATTAGAAAGCTTTTTTGGGGCTTTATTTGGATATGCTTACCCTCCAGCAGGTTTGTCAAATTGGCCTGCAGGGTCACAGGCACCATCACCTGATCTTGATGGAGTTGTCCTTGATTATAGAGCTGTTGGCAGGAATAATCCCAATCCATTTAATAATGGAGCGGGAGGGAGTTTTGTTATTAACGGACGAACAGCAACTCATGAGGTGGGGCATTATTTCGGAATGAGACACATTTGGGGAGATGGCGGCGGAATTTTTGGTGGAAGTAGTTGCGGAGAGGATGATGGAATTATAGATACTCCAAATCAGGGTGCTCAAAGTAATAATAATTGTGATACAACACTCAATACGTGTACTGATTCAGTGGGGGTTGATTTGCCAGATTTGATTGAAAATCATATGGATTATTCTGAAGAAACCTGTAAAAACATGTGGACACAGATGCAGTCAGATTTCATAAGAAATGTGTTGGAAAATGAACGTGTGGGATTGTTAAATGACAATACTGGTCAACATGAATTGACTTTTGATTTCCAAATATATCCAAACCCTGCAAATGATTTAGTCCATATATTTTTACCTGATGGTGGCGGAAAATTATCTGTTGAGCTTAAAGATATCAATGGAAAAACAATTTATTTGTCAAGTCAAATACAACCCAAATCTATTTTAGATATAAGTAAATTAAATAGAGGGGTTTATTTTATCAAAGTTAATGTTGGTAATAAATTTAAAATAAAGAAGCTCCTTGTCAAATAACTCAGTGCGGTTCAATTTAAACAATAGCAAAACACAAATGTGGTAGATAAGCCTGTAAAAAAGCCTGCTGTTAATTCGATTAAATTATGCTTTTGCAAATAAAATCTTGCAGATAAGATGACTCCACATAAAATAATGCTGAGTGGTATTATTATGAAATTATAAAAACTAAGATGACCAAAATAGGCTAATAAAAACCCTAAAAAGATACCTGCGCCACAAGCATGAAGGCTGATTTTTATAAAATTATTAATGCCAAGCATTAATAAAGCAGAAAAGGCTCCAGACAAAGGAAATAGATAAATAATTTTAGGGAATTCACTTGATCCTAACTTGAAAAACATCAAAACAAATAATGCCAAACAATATAAAAGCATAATAGAAATGGGAACAAATCGTTCTTTTCTTTCATCCATTTCAATACTTGTTATGATGTTTTGTTTTCTTAGAAAAACATAAGAAAGCCCTGGTGCGATAACAGTAAAAACAAAGAATATTGAAAGTAAAGCAGATTTAGCCTCTTCGTTTAAAATCCACAAGTTGTAATTGAAAGATTTAAAGCTATATGATTCCACATAAAATGCGATTAACAATGCATAAATAGGCATGGAAAAAGGTAGGAAAACCCATGAGATAATTTGGCATATTTTGTTCACTATAATTGCTTTCTAAGACGAGCAACCGGAATGTTAAGCTGCTCTCTATATTTTGCAACAGTTCTTCTAGCGATATTGTACCCTTTGTCTCTAAGTAGTTGCATTAGCTTTTCGTCTGGCAAAGGTTTTCTTTTGTTTTCTGAATCTACAGCATCAGATAAAATGCTCTTAACTTCTCTAGTTGAAACTTCTTCTCCAGATTCAGTGGAAAGAGATTCAGAGAAAAAATATTTTAAAGAGTATACACCAAAACTCGTTTGTACGTGCTTGCTGTTTGCAACTCTTGAAATGGTTGAAATGTCCATTTTAACTATATCAGCAATATCTTTCAATATCATTGGTTTCAATTGAGTCTCATCACCAGAAAGAAAAAATGAATGTTGATATTCCATGATTGAGTTCATGGTAAGTAAAAGGGTGTTTTGTCTTTGCTTGATGGCATCAATAAACCACTTTGCGCTGTCTAATTTTTTCTTAACGAACACAAGCGCATCCTTATCCGATTTTGATGTTTTGGCACCATCCGAGTAATTTTTTAACATTACTTTATAATCGCCACTTACCTTCAACTCAGGAGCATTTCTTCCATTAAGAGTCAGCTCTAATTTTCCGTCGATTTCCATGATTCTAAAATCAGGAATAATTTGCTGAATATTTCTTGCGGCTTCTCTTGATGAACCTCCAGGCTTTGGATTTAGTTTTAAGATTTCATTAATTGCATCTTTAAGATCTTCTTCACTTATATCTAGCTTTTTAATGATTTTTTGATAATGTTTTTTGGTGAATTCTTCAAAATGGTTTTCCAATATTTTTTTTGCAGTAAAGCGTGATATATTACCTTTAAGATTTCTATTTATCTGAAGTAAAAGGCATTCTTTTAAATCACGTGCTCCTATTCCAGCTGGATCTAAGCTTTGTATCTTATTTAAAACATTAGTAACTTCTCCTTCTTCAATTTCTATTCCTTGGCTAAAAACAATGTCATCTACTATGGCATCTATTTCTCTGCTTAAATATCCTGATTCGTCAAGGTTTCCAATAATTGTTTCAGCAATTACTGTTTCTAGATTAGAAAGCGATAACATATACAATTGCTTAGATAGTCGCTCTCTAAATGTTTGTTCACCAGAAAGAGGGATGGCTCTTTCGTCTTCATCTTTAGATTGGTTTTTCGCTTTGGTTTTATAATCGGCATGATCATCATCTAGATAATCAGAAATATCAAAGTCTTCCTGTTCACTTTCTGAATCAGTATCTTCTTGTTGATTTTCAAATTCATCCTCATTTTGTTCCTTACCTTCTTCAAGGGCCGGATTTTCTTCTATTTCTTGTTTGATTCGTTGTTCCAATTCCATTGTTGGAACTTGAAGCAATTTCATCAATTGAATTTGTTGAGGCGATAATCGCTGGTCTTGTTTTTGTGAAAGAAATTGTTTTAATGCCATCTCAATTTAAAGTTAAGATAATTTAATGAAAATAATAAGTGTTGTAATTCAATTAATAATAGGATTAATAACACAAAATTAAATTAAATTTACATTTAAAATAGTACTTGATGAATTGTAAATTTTTTAATCTCTTTTTTGTTGTGTTTTGCTTCCTGACTTCTTGTAAAGGAACATTGGATTTAAGTGCGCATGTTCATGTTCCATATTGTGGAGGCGCAAAACCTACGCCTGAAATGGAAAAAGGTCGTTTAGATCCAATGGACACCGTCTTTGTAACAAAGTCTCTCAGAAAAAAACAGAAAACAATTCAAGTGCCACTCGATATAAATGGTTGTGCCCATATTAAATTACGAAAAGGAAATTATTCTTTATTTCATAAGCACAAGCTTCTATCTATAAAAGAATTTAATAAGTTGTACCGACCTGAAAACAATAAATGGTATACATATAAAGGAGACTCTTGTTTATATAAATATCTGTCTAATCCAGATGCGGTATTTGAAGTTTCAAAACAAAAAATAATAAAAGTTGTTGTTAAATCGCGTTGCTATACAGGAATCAATCCATGTATTGATTATAGTGGCCCATTACGTCCTTGATTATGGAGTTCATAGATGAAAAATTAGAAAATTACTCTCTTGTTCATACTGAAGAAGAGCCTGAAATATTAAAAAAATTAAATAGAGAAACCTGTTTAAAAGTAATGAGGCCTAGAATGATTAGTGGTCATTTACAAGGTCGATTTTTAAGTATGTTGTCCCATATGATATGTCCCAAAAGAGTTCTCGAAATAGGTACATATACAGGTTATTCAGCATTGTGTATCGCTGAAGGGATGCCAGCAGACTCTGAGTTGATTACTATCGATATCAATGAAGAATTAACACCTATGGTTGAAAAATATTCTCAACTATATGGGATGCAAGATATTGTTAAAATGATAGTTGGAGATGCAAGTCAAATAATCCCGTCTTTAAAAGGATCTTTTGACTTGGTTTTTATAGATGCCGATAAGGAAAATTACACTCTGTATGTGAAGCAATGTTTGGATTTAGTTCATAAAGGAGGATATATTGTTATTGATAATGTGTTGTGGTCAGGAAAAGTGATCGCAGAAAAAAGCCATATGGACATTGAGACTAAAGCAATTGATCAGGTAAATAAATTTGTTGCCACATGTCCTCATCTTCAACAAATCCTTCTTCCGGTTCGAGATGGCTTAATGATTTGCAGAAAAATATCTTAAAAAATAAACCCTTCGGTTTTATTAAAATGGTTGTTTCTTTTATCTTTGCACTCTTAACATTTTTTTAATGGTAACAATTACACTCCCAGACGGCTCTAAAAGAGAGTATGATAAAGGCATTAGTTCTTTAGAAGTGGCAAAAAGTATTTCTGAAGGATTGGCTAGAAATGTATTGGCAGCTAAAGTCAATGGTAATGTTCAAGATCTCGAACTTCCAATCAATACTGATTCATCATTGCAATTGTTAACTTGGAGAGATAAAGAGGGAAAGTCAACGATGTGGCATTCTTCAGCACATCTTATGGCAGAGGCGCTAGAAGAATTATATCCGGGCATTAAACTGGCTATCGGCCCCCCCATTGAACGTGGATTTTATTATGATATTGATTTTTGTGACCATACAATAAGCGAAAAGGATTTGCCCAAAATTGAGCAAAAAATGAAAGAGCTTTCCAAAAGAAAATCAGTTTTTGTAAGAAAAGAAGTGTCAAAATCAGACGCTATTAAATTTTTTGAACAAAAAAATGATCCATATAAACTGGAGCTAATTAATGACCTAGAAGATGGTTCAATAACGTTTTACACTCAAGGATCTTTCACGGATTTATGTCGTGGTCCCCATATACCACATACTGGTTTTATTAAAGCGATTAAATTATTATCAATTGCTGGGGCATATTGGAGAGGAGATGAAAAAAACAAGCAGTTGACTCGAATATATGGTGTTTCTTTTCCAAAGCAGTCGGAATTAACAGAGCATCTTCTTCAGCTTGAAGAGGCTAAAAAAAGAGACCACAGGAAACTAGGAAAAGAACTTGACTTATTTACATTTTCTCAAAAAGTAGGGCAAGGTCTTCCCCTTTGGTTACCAGCAGGTGCAGCTCTAAGAGAGAGGTTAGAGGACTTCCTCAAAAAGGCTCAAAAAAAAGGGGGTTATTCTCAAGTTATTACTCCTCATATAGGAAATAAGGATTTGTATGTATGTTCGGGACATTATGATAAATATGGTGAAGATTCTTTTCAGCCAATTAAAACTCCCGATGTTAAAGAAGAATTTTTACTAAAGCCGATGAACTGTCCACACCATTGTGAGATATTTAGTGCCAGACCACGTTCTTATAAAGATTTACCATTGAGATTTGCAGAGTTTGGGACCGTTTATAGATACGAGCAGTCAGGTGAACTTCATGGTTTAACTAGAGTTCGTGGCTTTACGCAAGATGATGCTCATATTTTTTGCATGGCAGATCAGGTAAAAGATGAATTTAAAAAGGTAATTGATTTGGTTCTTTATATTTTTAAAACTTTATCTTTTGACAAATTTAAGGCTCAAATCTCTTTGAGAGATCAAAATGATAGATCTAAGTATATAGGTTCTGATAAAAACTGGGACAAAGCCGAAAAAGCAATTATAGAGGCGGCTAGTGAAAAAGGACTTGATACAATTATTGAATATGGAGAGGCTGCTTTTTATGGTCCTAAACTTGACTTCATGGTTCAAGATGCATTAGGTCGTGAGTGGCAGTTAGGGACCATTCAGGTTGATTACAATCTTCCTGACCGTTTTGAATTGGAATATACAGGTTCAGACAATCAGAAACACAGGCCGGTTATGATTCATCGAGCACCTTTTGGTTCAATGGAGCGTTTTGTTGCTGTCCTTCTTGAGCATTGTGCTGGAGATTTCCCCTTATGGCTTACTTCTAAGCAATTTATTTTACTTCCTATTTCAGATAATTACAACGGATATGCAGAAAAAATTTCGGAAGTGCTAAATTTTTCCGATATTCGCGGCCTTGTTGATACTCGAAGTGAGAAAGTTGGTAAAAAAATTCGAGATGCAGAAATGGCAAAAATCCCCTTCATGCTCATAATTGGAGAGAAGGAAGTAAAGGATGGTTTGGTCTCTGTGAGAAAAAGAGGAGAGGGAGATTTAGGAGCAATGTCAATAGACAAGTTCCAGGCTTTAGTTGAGGATGCTGTAAACAAAGAGTTGTCACAAGAAATTTAAATAACTGAATGAGACATAATAGAAGAAGACCACCAGCAAGAAGAGAACTAACTCCGCAACATCGTATTAACGATAAAATAGTTGCAAGTGAAGTTCGGTTGATTATGGAAGGTTCGGAACCTATTGTGGTTTCAACTGCTAAAGCTTTAGCAATGGCAGATGAGCAGGAAATGGATTTGGTAGAAATAGCTGCAAAATCATCTCCTCCAGTTTGTAAAATAATGGATTACAAAAAGTTTCTCTACAACCAAAAGAGAAAACAAAAAGAGTTGAAGGCAAAACAAAGTAAGGTTGTAGTTAAAGAGATTAGATTTGGTCCAAACACAGATGAGCACGATTTTAATTTTAAGTTGGCTCATGCTAAGAAGTTTTTAAATGAAGGAAGCAAGGTTAAAGCTTTTGTTTTCTTTCGTGGAAGAACAATAGTTTTTAAAGATAGAGGAGAAATATTATTACTTCGTTTTGCTCAGGAACTTTCCGAATTGGGAATAGTTGAGCAAATGCCAAAGTTAGAAGGTAAAAAGATGATAATGATTATTAATCCGAAGAAGAAATAAATATAAAGTGTTAACAAACAAAATAGAGTAGAAATGCCAAAAATGAAAACAAAATCCAGTGCGAAAAAAAGGTTTTAAATAACTGGTTCCGGTAAAATCAAAAGAAAGCACGCCTTTAAGAGTCATATCTTGACTAAAAAATCTAAAAAGCGTAAAAGAAATTTGACTCACTCCGGAATTGTAAATGGATCAGATGTTCCAAATATCAAATTACAACTTTGTAAATAAATTGTAATTGGTTTTAAATAAATGTTTAACCCGATAATGAGTATAAAGATTTCTAAATAGAAACACTTCTTGTCAAAAAACTTAATTATTATGCCTAGATCAGTAAATCACGTAGCATCAAGAGTTCGAAGAAAGAACATGATGAAGATGGCCAAAGGATATTTCGGCCGAAGAAAAAATGTATGGACAGTAGCAAAAAATGCTATTGAAAAAGGACTTGGATACGCCTATGTTGGGCGAAAGCAAAAAAAGCGAAATTTCCGTTCTTTATGGATTGTAAGAATTAATGCCGGAGCACGTCAACATGGTATGACTTATTCTCAGTTTATGGGAGCTCTTAATAAAAGTGGAGTTGAATTAAATAGAAAAGCATTGGCTGATCTAGCTCTTAATCATCCTGATGCTTTTAAAGCGGTAGTAGATTCTGTAAAAAAATAAATTAATAAGCACTTTATATTAAAAAAAACCACCCATTGTGGGTGGTTTTTTTATGTAATTAAATATAAAATACTCATCACTAACATTTTATTGTAAATAACTCAAGTTAAAAATCATATTAATGAATTATAAACAGAGTAATTTCAATGATTAAAAGAAATATATGACAAGAAAAAAGTCGAAAATTTTTGTTTTAGACACATCTGTATTATTACACGACCATCAAGCGATTACAAATTTTGAAAATCACAACGTTGCAATTCCTATAACTGTATTAGAGGAGCTGGATAAGTTCAAAATTGGAAATGATACAAAAAACTTTTCAGCAAGAGAGGTGATTCGTTTTATTGATAAGCTTTCTGGTGCAGGGAGTTTGCAAGAGTGGATCAATCTTGGAAAAGGGAAAGGGCAGTTTAGAGTAGTATTAGAGACAAGTCCAAAAGAAATAAATGCTGAAGAAATTTATGCATATGGTAAAAATGATCATAAAATCATCAATGCAGCTTTACATCTTAAAGAATCACACCCTAAAACAACAGTTGCTCTTGTAACAAAAGATATCAATCTAAGAATTAAGGCAAAGGCACTTGGTATAACTGCTGCAGATTATGAAACAGGAAAAGTTTCTAATCAATCTATTCAAACAGGGAGCACGCACCATATAGATGGAGTTGACTCTGAGGTGATTCGACAATTATTTACTCGAGGAAATATTGATGAAGACGGGTTGTTGGGGAATCAGAAATTAATTAATGGTTATTACATTTTAAAAAATGGAAAATCTTCTTCTTTGGCTTTTTATAATGAACAAACTCTTCAAGTCGATAGGATTGAAAAAGGATTTGTATACGGTATAAAGCCTAAAAATGCAGAACAAGCATTTGCTCTGCATGCATTAATGAATCCAAATGTTAAACTTGTAGCGCTTCAAGGAGTTGCGGGGACTGGAAAAACATTATTGGCTCTCGCGTCAGCTTTAGAGCAAAATAAATCTTTTAACCAGGTTATTTTAGCAAGACCGATTGTGCCACTTTCTAATAAAGAAATTGGATTTCTTCCAGGAGATGCCAATGATAAAATAGGTCCTTATATGGAACCTCTGTGGGATAATTTGAAGTTTATTAAGTCAAAATTTGGTGAGGCTGAAAAGAAGCATAAAGCAATTCTCGAAATGCAGCAATCTGGTAAAATAATAATTACGCCATTGGCATTTATTAGAGGACGAAGTTTATCTAATATTATGTTTATTATAGATGAAGCACAAAACTTAACGCCGCATGAGGTGAAAACCATTATTACGAGAGCTGGTGATAACACAAAAATAGTTTTTACAGGTGACGTTAATCAGATTGATACGCCATACCTTGATGAACACAGTAATGGGCTTGCCTATCTTGTAGACCGCTTAAAGGGACAATCCTTGTTTTCTCACATTACGCTTGAAAAAGGGGAGCGATCTGAATTGGCTAATTTGGCAAATGATTTATTGTAATAAAAAGTTTTGAAGCTTGCTATAATTACGGGAGGAAGTAGGGGTATTGGAAAAGCTCTTGTTCGCACCTTTTGTGAAAATGGTTTTTTTGTGATTTCAATAGCAAGAAGAGCTCTTGACTATAATCATAAAAATTTAATAAGTCATTTCCGTGAAGATTTAACACATCTAGAAACGATTGATAAATTGTTTGTTCAAATCGAGCGTATTGTTTCTAAAAATCAATATCAAAAAATAATATTGATTAACAATGCAGGTATTATTGGAGATATAAAAAAAGTTGAGAATTTATCAAATGATGCCATTTCAAAAACAATTCAGATAAACCTCACTGTTCCAATGGTTATGAGCTCTTGTTTTTTGTCATTATTCAAAAATAAATCAGATATAATTTACAGAATCATTAATATTTCATCTGGTGCAAGTAATAGTCCATATTATGGATGGAGTGGATATTGCTCTTCAAAAGCTGGTTTGGAAATGTTTTCAAAAGTGTTAGCCAAAGAGGAGATAAATAATAAGAATTTCAAATCATTATGTATTAAGCCGGGAGTTGTTGATACAGATATGCAATCTGAAATAAGGGCTGCAAGTGAAAATGATTTTAAAGATGTGGATCGTTTTATAAAACTTAAGAAAAAAAATCAATTGTACAGTCCTGATTTTTCTGCAAAAAAAATATTAGAAATTGATCAGAAGGATGATTATTTATCAGGAGTTTCAATAGATATTAGAGATTTATAAAACAATCAGTCATATTGTTTATTTTTACACAAGATGAAAATAGCATTACTAGGAAATCCCAATACAGGAAAAAGCTCAATTTTTAATATGCTTACCGGCTTACGTCAGCATGTTGGAAATTTCCCTGGTATAACAGTAGATAAACGTGTAGGGAGATTTGTTGTTGAAGATACGTCTCA
Source organism: Crocinitomicaceae bacterium (assembly GCA_002696025.1). Taxonomy (GTDB): domain Bacteria; phylum Bacteroidota; class Bacteroidia; order Flavobacteriales_D; family Crocinitomicaceae; genus UBA952. Next base: position 253 of record NZQU01000079.1, on the reverse strand, counting down.
TCAACTGATTGATTTTCCTGGGGTTACAAGTCTTTATCCAAAATCACTTGATGAACAGGTTGTTGGTCGTGTTTTATTAGACAAATCAAATGAAGACTACCCTGACCTGGCTTTAATGGTTTTAGATGCATCAAATTTAACAAAGGGCCTTTTGTTTTGCTCTCAAGTTTATGATTTAAACATTCCTTTGATTTTAATTTTAAACATGAGTGATGTCGCTAATAAAAAGGGCATTGATTTGGATGATGAAAAA
>NZQU01000078.1 GCA_002696025.1 Crocinitomicaceae bacterium | reverse complement strand
CCCGTCTAAGATGTCAAAGAGATTATCCAGATTTTCTGCTTCTATATTCTGGGTTGTAATTTTTTCAACACCGTCTTCCCAAAAATCTAGATGCCACGTTACTTCAAAAGATTTCATATTTAATCGTCAAGAAAAAGAGTTTGAAAACTTTGAGAAAATAAATGCTGGTCATCGAAAAGCACATATTAACGCAGTATGGGCAAATTCTATTTTCTTTCCTGCAGTGGAATTATTAAGCTCTCTTTCAATTGCTCTTTTATTAGTTTGGGGAGCACTAAAAGTAAGTGGCCAAAACAAGCAAGAAATAGCCATGATGTATGGACAAATAATTGCTTTTACTTTATGGATTTACCAATTGTATCGCCCCATAAGAATGTTGGCTGACAAATTTAACATTCTTCAAAGAGGCTTGGTTAGAGCAGAAAGAATATTTGAAATCATAAATACAGACGACCACATTGAAAAAGGTGGAAAAGTCAATGTTAATTTTGGACAGGCCATTTCATTTAAAAATTTGAGCTTTGCATACAAAGAACCAAATGAAGTCATTAAGAACATAAACTTTGAAATTAAACCTGGAGAAATGGTTGCTTTTGTTGGTGCTACTGGGGCTGGAAAAACAACAATTGTAAATCTTATGGCAAGATTTTATGACTACTCAAAAGGCGATATATTTATTGGAGATACTTCATTAAAAGAAATCTCATTAATTGAGTTAAGAAATAACATTTCAATTGTATTGCAAGATGTGATTTTATTTTCAGATTCGGTACATAACAATATTACACTTGGAGATGAATCAATATCGAGAGAAGAAGTTGAAGATGCTGCAAGAGCAGTTGGAGCCATTGACTTCATAAACAAACTACCAAATGGGTTTGATTTTAATATCGGAGAAAGAGGGAGTATTTTATCTACTGGTCAAAGACAATTACTGTCATTTATTAGAGCATATGTGTACAACCCTCACATTTTGATTTTAGATGAGGCTACATCAAGTATTGACAGTGAGTCAGAAAACTTAATTCAACATGCCACTAAAAAACTGACAAGCGGACGAACATCCATTGTTATCGCTCACAGATTAAGCACTATAAAGAGAGCTGATAAAATCATTGTAATGGATCATGGAAAAATTATTGAGATGGGAAGTCATAAAGAACTTCTAAAAAATGAAACTGGGCACTACAAAAAACTCTATGACAAACAATTTACATTATGATTCGATTAAAAATCGGGGGGGTTCCAGAGCACTTTAATCTTCCATGGAGACTTGCCATTGAAGAAGGTTGTTTTGAAAAAATAAACATGAAATTACACTGGAGTGATATGCCTGGAGGTACTGGTCAAATGATCAGAGGGCTTGAGAGTGAATCAATTGATATTGCAGTTTTATTAACCGAAGGTATAAGCAAAGCAATATTAGAAGGGTTACCAGCCAAAATACTATCCTATTATGTTACTTCACCTCTTAGATGGGGAATACACGTTCCATTTGAATCAAACATTGAAACTCCTGCCGAATTAAATAAAAAAACATTTGCTATTTCTCGGGAGGGTTCTGGATCACATTTAATGACATATGTTGAAGCAGAAAAACAAGAATGGGACATAGACTCACTTCGATTTAGAGTTGTTGGAGATTTATATGGCGGATTATGGTCACTCGAAAACAACAAAGCACAAGGTTTCCTATGGGAAAAATATACCACCAGCCCATTTGTGAAACAAAATAAATGCAAATTTATTGGAGAAGTTGTAACACCCTGGCCCTGCTTTGTAATTGTAGCATCTGAAAAAATCAAAAAGCAATACAAAAAAGAATTATTTGAAATGATTCAAATTGTATGCAAAAGGGCTGCTGAACTTAAAAAAGATCCTGAAGCAATAGAGAAATTATCTTGGAGATATCACCTTGAAAAGCAAGAAGTAAAAAGCTGGCTTAATGAAACCGAATGGGCTGAAGAAAAAAATACTGAGCCAAAACATATTGACTCAGTAATCTCTTTTTTACTAAAAGCAAATCTAATAAAGAAAGAAAATAGTAAAGACTATTTAAAAAAACTCTTTTAAAGATTTGGCTTTTCTCTTGTAAATGCAGGAATACCTGTTATTTCAGCACCAGTAATTAACAAATGAATATCATGTGTCCCTTCATAAGTCACTACTGATTCAAGATTTGCCATGTGTCGCATGATTGAATACTCACTAGTAATGCCCATTCCACCATGGATTTGTCTTGCCTCTCTTGCAATATTAAGAGCGATCTCAACATTGTTTCTTTTAGCCATTGAAATTTGAGCAGTACTTGCTTTACCTGCCTCTCTCAATTGGCCAAGTCTGTATGTTAATAGCTGTGCTTTTGTAATTTCAGTTATCATTTCAGCTAGCTTTTTTTGAACCAACTGAAAAGAGCCAATAGGAACTCCAAATTGCATTCTTTCTTTAGAATATCTTAATGCTTGATCGTAACAATCCATGGCAGCACCAAGTGCTCCCCAAGCAATTCCAAATCTAGCAGAATCCAAACAACTTAGAGGTGCTCCTAAACCAGATCTTCCAGGTAGAATATTTGATTTTGGAACACGGACATTGTCAAAAATCAATTCACCAGTAGTTGATGCTCTTAAAGAAAGCTTACCATGCATTTCAGGTGCAGTAAAACCTTCCATTCCCTTTTCAACAATCAATCCATGAATTCGTCCCTCTTCATTTTTAGCCCAAACAACTGCAATGTGCGCAAATGGAGAATTTGAAATCCACATTTTAGCACCATTCAAAATAACATGATCGCCATCTTCTTTATAATTAGTTGTCATTCCTGAAGGATTAGATCCATGGTCAGGCTCGGTCAAACCAAAGCAGCCCATCATTTCTCCAGTAGCTAGTTTTGGCAAATATTTTTGTTTTTGCTCCTCTGAGCCATATCTCCATATTGGATACATAACAAGTGAAGACTGAACAGATGCAGTTGACCTAAGGCCTGAATCTGAACGCTCTAGCTCTTGCATGATGATTCCATAAGAAATTTGATCCAATCCGGCACCACCATATTCAGTTGGGATATATGGCCCAAATGCTCCTATTTCCCCTAGTCCTTTCAATAAATGTTTTGGAAATGTTGCTTTTTCATAATGCTCATCAATAATTGGGGAAACTTCTTTCTTTACCCATGCTCGAGCAGTATCTCTAATTAGTTTGTGTTCTTCGGTTAATAAATCATCTAATGCATAATGATCTGGATGAGTATATTGATCTGTTTTCATTTTAATACAAATTTTGGGTACAAAAATAACCATATTTTATTCAAACGTTGATAGTATTGCCAAAGACTATAACTTTGTTTTATAAATATTTTTTGATGCATATAATATTTTTCGTTTCACTTCAAACATTAATTAAAAGAATTGAACCTTATGGAAACCTTGAGATTTTCATGGTTTTTTTGTGTTTGTTAATTATATGTATTGCAAAATTAATAGACTCAAACTGTATTAAAATTATAATAACTTCATTTTTTAAATTAAGAAAAGTAAGAAACAAAAACTATAAGGGAACTGATAAAATAAATCAAATAAGTTCTTTCCTTATGTTAACAAACTATCTTCTCTCATCTTTTATTTGCATCTCATTATTCATTAAAAACAAATACATAACGGACAACCATTTTTTAATTTCCTTTTTATTAACAGGATCTTGCTTTATTATATTGATTCTATCTCCTATTATTATTGGATTTTTAACAAAAAACAAAGCCTATAAAAAAAACGGCATCGGTTTTACCCTTCGATTGTTTGAGTTTTTAGGATGTTTTATTTTGTTATTATGTATTGTAAATTTATCAAAGGTGACAACAATAAACATAAGTCTAATAATGCTTTTGACTATTTTTGTGTGGAGCTATTTATACCGAACAGTTAAGCTTTCACTTTTTTTAATTAAAAATGAATTTCATTGGTATCACTTAATTTTATACCTTTGCACCCTCGAATTTCTTCCATTAACCATTGGAATGGTCTATTTTTCGAGAAATTTTATTGGATAAAACCCTTAAAAAACCAAAAAAAAGTGAGAATTAAAACCATACTTGTATCGCAACCCAAACCTAAAAGCGAAGCATCTCCTTATTTTGATCTTGCCGAAAAACATGATCTTCAAATAGATTTCAGACCTTTTATTAAGGTTGAAGGAGTTGGAGCAAAAGAAGTAAGAAGTCAAAAAGTCGATTTTAAAGACTTCACTGGCGTGATATTCACATCTAAAGTAGCTGCTGATCATTTTTTTAGAGTTGCTGAATTAACTAGGTATGAAATTCCGGATAGCCTTAAATACTTTTGTATCTCAGAGGCTATTGCATTGTACCTTCAAAAATATGTTGTCTATAGAAAAAGAAAAATTTTTCATGGCAAACAAAACATTGTTGATCTTGCCGAGGTAATGAAAAAGCATAAAAATGAAAAGTTTTTGCTTCCATGTACCGATATTTTAAGAGATCGAATTCCAAATACTCTAGAAAAATATAACATAAACTTCACCAAAGTAGTTCTTTATAGAACTGTTGCGGCTGACTTATCTGATTTAACTGACGTTAAATATGACATGTTGGTCTTTTACAGCCCAGGAGGGATTGAGTCTTTGTTAAAAAACTTTCCTGACTTTAAACAAAACAACACTTGTATTGCCGCTTTTGGAGCAACGACAGCTCAAGCAGCTTTAAAAAACAATCTTCGACTTGACTTACATGCACCTCAACCCAATGCACCATCTATGGTTGGNGGGATTGANTTGTTTATAAAAAANANCATCTCTAAAAGCGCTTAATTATTTCGCGTTACTTTTAAATCAAAAACAGGATTTCNCAATCCTAAAACACAATATCAAAGCTATTANAATAGCAAAAATTGCCTGTATCAAAACAGCAGCAGCAGCTATATCTTTAATTTTTTTNATCATGTTGTTTTTTTCATTTGAAACCAAATCACAAAGCAACTCAATAGANGTATTNATAGCCTCAANAGCNAATACAAAGCCAGATGCCAAAACAACAATCAACCATTCATATTTAGTTAACCCAAACATACATCCCAATACTACAACCACTATAAAAGAAAGACAATGAAATCTGAAATTTCTTTCATTTAAGAGAATTTTAACCCCACTAAATGCATAGACAAAAGAATAAAGAAACGCTTTTATTTTTTTCATTTAAACACCAAGATTATAATACATTATTAAAAAAAATAAGTTAAATTTGAGAGAAACAAATATAAATTTATGAGAAAAATACTACTTACTTTTATTATTGCAACATTTTTTGTCAGCTTTTCAGAAGCTCAATCTTGCACACCTGACAACCTCTACCAAGACTCAAGTTTTGGAATATGGCCCGACACTGCTCAAGACCTACCACCCGCGGCAGCCGGTGTGGCATATTCAACAGATATTAATTTTATCTGTCCAGATAACGTAACTGCTGAACTAGACCCATCAGGACAATTTGTGGGCAACCCAATTGATGAGTTTACTGTAACTAGTGTTGACGGTTTGCCAAATGGAATCACTTTTGCTTGTAATGAATCCAGTTGCCAATATGACGGTGGAGAGCTTGGTTGTGCAAACATTTATGGCACAACAGATTCTTTAGGAACATTTCCGCTAACGATTAATGTAGATGTTGTTGTATTGGTAACCGTTTTTGGTGTAACAGCTCCTGTAACTCAATCTGAATCTTTTGGTGGCTATGAATTAATTGTTGGATCAGCTGGAACTATTGAGCAAATAATTACTCCCATAAGTATTGCTCCAAATCCAGGACATGATAACATTTCGATTAAAGGGATCACAAGTAAAATGAAAGCAGAATTTGTTGAGATTGTAAATTTAAATGGTCAAATAGCCCAAAGTCAAGCAATCAACTCAAGCAATTGTGACATTGACATTAAAAATCTTGAAAATGGTATTTACATTGCCAGGATTCATTATTTAAATGGAATAAAAAATATTCGATTTATTAAAAACTAATTAATCTTTGTTTTTATAAAAGGGGGGCTTCCCCCTTTTTTTATGCCTTTAATTTACAAGATATTCTTAAATTCGCGCTACCAATATTTAGATTATGATAAACTATAAAAAATGGAATGCCATTCTTGGATGGTTTCTTTTTGTTTTTGCAACAATTATTTACTTTATAACCATAGAAGATACCGTTAGTTTATGGGATTGTGGAGAATATATTACAGCGGCATATAAATTAGAGGTTGGTCACCCTCCAGGAGCACCATTATTTATGGTTATTGGAAGGTTGTTTTCATTTTTTGCAGATCCTACTCAGGTTGCTGTATGGATCAATCGTCTTTCTGGTTTATCTAGCTCATTAACTATTTTATTTATGTTTTGGTCACTTACTCTTCTGATCAAAAAAATTATTCTAAACAAAAAAGAATCATTATCAAAAAATGATATCATTGCCATATTTACAAGTGCCGCAATCGGCTCACTAGCTTATACTTTTACTGATTCATTCTGGTTTTCGGCTGTTGAAGGAGAGGTATATGCGATGTCATCATTATTTACAGCTGCGATTTTTTGGGCCATTTTAAAATGGGACGAAGAAATGTATGAACTTCAAAATGGAAAGCTTTCTATTTATGCAGCACCTCATCGATGGTTAATTTTAATCATGTTTCTTCTAGGCCTTGCTATTGGAGTTCACTTATTGGGTATTCTTGTGATACCTTCAATCGCATTTTTTATCTATTTTAGATACACAGAAAATCCTTCGTTAAAAGGAATTATCATTACAGGTATTTTATCAATTTTTGTTCTTGGATTCATACAAGAAGGAATTATCCCAGGATCTATTTCTCTAGCTTCTGCGTTTGAAGTAGCATTTAGAAACAGTCTTGGACTACCTTTTTATTCGGGAACTATATTCTTTTTTGCTCTATTGATCTTTGCATGTTTTTATTTTGTTAGATATGCAAAAAAGAAGAACAACACCATACTATATAACACCATGCTCGGAATCATNACATTGCTAATTGGTTATGGNTCTTTTGCAGTAATTGTGATTCGTTCAAATGCAAATACNCCTNTNGATGAAAATGACCCTGAGAACCTTGTTACCTTAAAAGCATATTTAAAAAGAGAGCAGTATGGATCTGCGCCAATATTTAGTGGCCAATACTTTAATTCAGAATATAGTGAGTCCGAGTCGTGGGGCGACCAATCACCGACCAATCTCAGACGATTTGTAGTTATGGATGAAGACATAGAGCTCAAAGCTTTTAAAAGTGAAGATGCAGCTAATAAATACGCAGATAATATTGATGCAACCGTTGAAGAAAGATATTTTGAGTCTAATGCCTCTATTAGAAAAAATGCCATTCCTGCCTACAGCCAAACAACCATATTTCCACGTATGTACTTTAGTCAAGATCAGAAAAAAGTAAACGGATACAAAAACTGGTCTGGATACGACGCTGAAGAAGACAAAGGAACTGAAATTGGAACCGATGGAAATAGGCTCCCAACATTTGGAGAAAATCTCACCTACTTTTTTAGATACCAAGTGAATTGGATGTATGTTAGATATTTCATGTGGAATTTTTCTGGGAGACAAAATGACATTCAAGGCCACGGAGATGCCATGAGAGGAAACTGGAAAACAGGTATATCTACCATAGACAAAATGAGAATTGGCGATCAAGAAAGTGCCCCATTTTACACCACAAACAACAAATCAAACAACTCATTTTTTATGTTGCCTTTTATTTTGGGATTAATTGGATTGATATTTCATTTTTACAAAGCGCCTAAAGATGCATTTTCTCTTTTATTGGCCTTTTTATTTACGGGAATCATGATTGTTATTTACCTAAATCAAAAACCATTTGAACCAAGAGAGCGTGATTATGCTTATGCCGGTTCTTTTTACTTTTTTGCATTTTGGATTGGAATTGGTGTTTATGCATTAATTGATTTCTTTAACAATACCCCCTCAAAAAGCATCCTCAAAAAAGGTGGTATATTATTGGGAGGTGCATTTTTGTTTTGTCTTGCACTTGATGGGGGATCTAATTCTGGAATGCCAGCTACATTAAGCTTTGTTTACATTAGTTTGGTTTCTAGTGGTTTAATCGGCCTAATGGTACTCTTAAAAAAGATACTCAAAGCAAAAGAAATACACGGTATTATTACCGCAGGTGCGCTTGGTCTATTTATACCTCTAATAATGGCTTTTCAAGGCTGGGATGACCATGACAGAAGTGACAAATCAATTGCAAAAGATCTTTCCTCCAACTATTTAAACTCCTGTACTACAAATGGAATATTGTTTACCAATGGTGATAATGATACCTTCCCTCTATGGTACATGCAAGAAGTAGAAGGAGAAAGAACAGACATAAGAGTTTGTAACTTATCCCTTATGCAAACTGATTGGTATACTGACCAAATGAAAATGAAAGCATACAAATCAGATCCTCTTCCAATTAAATTTAGAGAAGATCAAATACTAATGTATGCGGGAAACACTGACCAAGTTTACTTTTTAGACCTCATTAATTTAATTAATATGGGGGTAAACCAGGAAATTTTAGAAGAAATCATCTCATTAAGATTAAAGAAAAATGAAATTTCAGCGGTTAATGCAACATTAGAATTAGATTCTAAATCAAGAAGCATCATTAACAATATCCCTAATGAAAATTTAGTCGGTCAGATGAAATCTTCATTTTTTAAAGCTATTGACCCTAAAAATATAAAAGGAAGTCTCTATAATAAATTAAATGCGGGCCTTTCACTACTTAAAGCTTGTCAATCTCAAGATGACCTTAGGGCTTTTCAAAATTTATTTTCAGAATTTGAAAACAAATGGAATACAGTTGAATTAATTGATGCTATGAAATTTGTAAGAAATGACAAAAACATCATTTCATATGATCAAAATAGAGAACTTCGGGTATTTCCAACAAATAAGTTTACTTTAAAAATAAACCCTGAAAATGCTGTCAAATCTGGAATTATCAAGAAAAACCAAAAAGATGAGTTATTAAAAGAACTTACATTTGATTTTGATAAACAAGGACTGACTAGAGAACAGGTGATGATGCTAGACATTTTAGCCAATAATGATTGGAAAAGAGGCATTTTCTTTTCAAGTCCAGGTGGCTCTGATGTTGCATACTCTTTATATAGAAGAGGTCACATAAAACAGCTGGGACTTACATTTGTGCTTAGCCCAATGTCTAATTTAAACACCAGGTTTGATGCTGATAAAATGTATGCAAATCTAATGAAGAATTATTCTTTTGGACAAATGAACAAGGCCCATGTTTTAACAGATTATTATGCCCGAAGACACACGTCTCAATTCAGGACTCAATTTTATTCTTTGGCTGAATATTATATTCAATTAGCTGAAAATGAAGAGAAATTCAACAATACAGCTGCACCATCAGGTATGACTTATGATATTGCTTGTGAAAAAAGAGGAGAAATTGGTCTGGCAAAAGAAATAAGGTCAAACCCTTTAAGTTCAAAGAAAAGAATTTCTTCTTACAGAAAAAAAGCAGCTGATTTATTAAAAAAATCATTAAGCATAATGCCCACAGAACATGTAATTGATGGAGGTGAGCCAAGTAGAAACCCTCAAGAGAAATATAAAAATCCTTTTAATAACAAAAATGAAATCGAAGGATACAATGATGGCTCTATTACCGATTATGTTGGTTTATTTTTAAAAGCAGGTGACTTTGAAAGCGCAACTAATCTTGGATTAAAAATGCTAAAGCAAAAATCACAAACCATCAATTTCTTTGCAAACAGCCATGCTCATTTTGCAGCATCGGGAGAAGCAACACCAGATTTAATGGCTGCTTTATGTGACTTACTGAGTATTTATAAAGTCAGTAATGAAAATAAAACGAACAGCCCTAAACTATACGATGCTGCTAAAAAAGAAATTGATCGTGTTTTCAATAAGGTCTTGCCAAAATTGTATAAAAAAATAGAGCGTATTGAAATAGATGAGATATATGGCTCAGATTTAAAAATTAAATTAAATGCCATGGGTGTTTATTTTGGTTATTTACCTGATCCTACTGCCGCTTCTCAAACTCAAAAAGAAGCTGACTCTTCAAAGGCTATCAATGATTCAACTATCCAAATACCTTAATTAATGGCCTGGTTTAAACCACCATTAATTGCACGATTTTTTTTTAATCGATACGTTTGGAATATTAAAAATGACAAGGACAGTGTTTATTTAACTTTTGATGATGGGCCCAATTCAAAGGCCACAGCTTGGACCCTATCTTTTCTTAAAAAAGAAAACATTAAAGCAACTTTTTTTTGTGTTGGAAATAATATTTTAAAGGAGCCTGAAATATTTAAACAATTAATTGATGATGGGCATTCCATTGGAAATCATTTAATGAATCATGAAAATGGATTTAAAACAAAAAACAAAGATTATTTTTCTTCTTTTGAGCAGGCAAAAAAAATAAGTAGAACAAGTTTATTTAGACCTCCATATGGAAAAATAAAACCTTCACAAGCTAAAACTATTTTAAAAAAAGACAAAATAGTTATGTGGACTTGGTTGTCATATGATTATGATAAAAATATTGATATTCAGACAATTATTAAAAAAGCAGAACAAATAAAAGCTGGTGATATTTTGGTGTTTCATGATAGTGAAAAAAGTTTTGAGAGATTAAAACTTCTACTTCCTGAAGTTGTCAGATTAATAAAAAACAAAAAACTCAACTTTAAAACTTTATAATGTAGATTCAATTTTCTACCTTTATTTGTATACTATTTCGTTATTTATAAAATAAACACTCAAGCGTTTGGCTAAAACTAAAGAAATACCTGGAAATGGTTTGAAAGGATTAAGAAGGCATTGGAAGAATGATGCACTTGCTGCTATTAGCGTAGCACTTATTGCCCTACCACTCTCGTTAGGAATTGCTTTAGCGGCTGGAGCCCCAGCAATGTCCGGAATTATTTCTGCGGTTATTGGGGGTATTGTAACTACACTTTATCGTGGTGGTCATGTATCAATTAATGGTCCCGCCAAAGGAGTTATTGCAGTGATTCTTCTAGGAATTACAATAATGGATGACGGGTCTGGGCAAGCGTTTAATTATGTTTTAGGCGCAGTAGTTGTTTCTGGTGGAATTCAAGCTATTTTAGGGCTTCTTAAATTAGGTCGACTAGCTGACATGTTTCACTCTACTGTGATTCATGGCATATTGGCTGCAATTGGAATCATAATTTTTGCAAAACAAATTCATGTTGCTTTGGGAACACATTCAGACAGCTCAAGTATTGTTCAGAATTTAATTGATGCCGTTTTGTTTTTACCAAAAGCAAATCCTTTTGTCTTAATCATTTCATTAACGGGACTAATATTATTACTCTTTCATTCTAAAATAAACTTTAAGTTTATCCATTTTTTCCCCGCTCCAATTTGGGTAATTGCAATGTCTATTCCCTTTGTATATCTTTTTGACTTTTTTGACCAAAACACTCTTGATTTCCTTGGAAAATCTTATGACGTTGGCCCTGCTCTATTACTCGATATTCCAGACAATGTAATGGATTCAATAATGCATCCAAATTTTGCCAAAATTGACACCATTGAGTTTTGGACCACAGTCATATCTATTTTAATTATTACGAGTATTGAATCTTTAGCTATTGCAAAAGCTGTTGATAAAATTGACCCATACAAAAGAAAAACAGATTTAAACAAAGATTTAACCGGAATCGGCCTTAGCACTATGGCTGCAGGTTTTGTTGGAGGAATGCCAGTTATTGCTGTAATTATTAGAAGCACGGTTAACATACATAATGGTGCTAAAACAAAATGGTCCAATTTGTATCAAGCTATTTTCTTGTTGCTCTTAATTGTCGTATTAAGCCCAATAATGAAGCAAGTGCCCCTTTGTGCTTTTGCTGTTTTGCTTGTTTATACAGGATTTAAGCTCGCATCACCATCTGTTTTTAAACAAGTCTATAGACAAGGTTCTGAACAACTCATCTTTTTCATTTTTACAATGATTTTAACTCTTTACACTAATTTACTTACTGGTTTACTTGGAGGATTATTATTGGCTTTAATCAGTCATATGATGTTAGCAAGAGTTCCTATTCCTCAATTTTTTAAAATGATTTATAATTTGGGGTCAAAACTGAACCAAAAACCCGATGGCAGTTACGACTTAAAAATAAAAGGAATTGCAAATTTTTTAGGCATACTAAAAATTGACAAGCTTGTTTCCAATATTCCTTCAGGAGCACTTGTAAGAATTGATTTATCAGAAACAAGGCTAGTGGATTTAACTTTTCAAGAAAAATTAATGGAATTTAGAACAGAATATAGACGAACTGGTGGAAGAGTTCAAATAACCGGGCTAACACGTCATATAGCCATATCAAGCCATAAAAATGCATTAAAGAGCCTAATTATACCTCCATCGAAAAAAACTACTCAAAGAGAACAAAACATTAAAACTTTAGCAGCTAACAATCGTTGGTCATATACAAAAGAGGAGCAAGTTGAATCCAGTGAATTATATGATTTTAACTTTTTCAACTCTAGACCATTAGATTTAAAACAAAACATAATTGGACATAAGTATAGCGATACAGAAATTGATTGGGAAATTTTTGATGTAATTTTTGAAGAAGGGGAAATGATGTCTAAGGAAGTTTATGATTCGGCAGTTTCTGCTACCATGCAGCTAATTCACCTTCCATTTAATATCCCTGCATTTGTTCTTGAAGGGGAAGGGTTTTTTGACAAATTCTTTGATAGAGTTCTATCTGTACATGAGAAAGATATTAATTTTGAAAATCATCCTTTATTTTCTAATAGATACCACTTAACAGGTGAAAATCCAGAATTAATCAAATCTTTTTTCTCTAAGTCCTTAATTGAATTTTTAGAAAAAGAAGAAATTTATCACATTGAAAGTTCAGAAACCTCAATTATATTATTCAAGTCTATAAAGCCAGCAAAAAGTGATGAAGTTGAAAAAATGGTAATATTTGGAGAACAACTTATCAAAATTATAAGTGAAAATAAAAAATAATCACTCCTTCTTGTATTTATTTAATGAGAATAAAGCATAAAAGAAAGAAAAGAAGGTAATTCCTGTCTGGGTTTCTAAAGTATCCTCAAAGACAAAAGATGAAATAGAGATAAGAATAAAAGCAAGTGCTAAAAAATCTTTGTTTTTCCAATTTTCAGAAATAAAAATGGACAAAACACAAATAAAAATTACCAACCCAATTAAACCGTTTGACACCCAAAAAGTCAGAAACATATTATGAGCACGTTTTCGGTTTTTTAATAATAATTTAGAGTTAACATCATTGTAGTGTTGATCAAATTCATCCTGCACATCTCCTAATCCAACCCCTAAAATAGGATGGTTAGATGCAATTTTAAAGCCCGCATCCCAATATTCTATTCTCTGTAACATAGAGTGCCCATTAGGATTGCTTCTATTTTGGAGTTCAAATCGAATGGAATATAATCTTGAAATAAAACCATTTGATAATTCCCTTATATCTGCTATTCCATTTTCTATGTTAGTAAAATCCTTTGAAGTCAATTCCTTGATACCTTTTGCATTTGCGGGCAATGATTTGGAATGTAAATACCTAATCAAAGTTTGTTTAAGCTCTTGTCCCTTTGCATCATATGAATGAATGGGGATTTTAGATCTTTTATTCCATTCTTCTGCTATTTCAGAATGTGAAACAACTTTTAAATCATTTGATTCTGGACTTAACATAAAAAAGGAAACAGAAATAAGAAAAGAAATAAAAATAAGTGAAACAGAAAATAACGCTTTGATTTTTCTTTTAAAATAAAGCTCTGCAATCAACCAAAAAAGCAATGAGATAAGAAGCGCGATAACACCTGATAAAACCTCTGAAAAATATGTATAAAAGACAAACCAAATAAAAACAAATACAAAAAAGAAAATGAACTTTTTGTGTTTCTTTATAAAGTAAATACATGTAATCGCTCCCATTGCTACTAACAAACCATATCTTATGTGTGAACCAAACAAAGACATCCCCCTTATATCATCATATATAATATCGCCAAGAGTATGAGTGTAAAAAAGAACATTTATTAATGAAGTAATAAAAACACCACTCAAAAACAAAGTCAATAAATATCCCTTATTTCTATGAACAAGCTCTGGCTTAGAAAAAATAAGTAGAGGGATTACAATAATGGTTAATTTTGATTTAAGATCCTCTAGAGCATAATCTAAGTTTTGAGACCACAACAATGATGTAATAAAACACAAATAAAGAAGAATTAAAATTAGAAGCGCGCGATTATTTCTCCAATTTTCAAAATATGCTTTAAAATTAAACTCTAAAAGCAAGGACAAACCGGCTAAAACCATCCCAATCGACATTAATGCTTTACTGCATATAATCCCAACTATAATTAGAGATAAGGCTAGTAAGTAGGTAAGATTATAATTTTTATTTTTTAATACGAGCAGCATTATTAAAAATGAAGATTAATTATTTAATATCTTATTATAATGGATTTTATCATTTAAAATTTTAATTGCCTCTTTAACCGCGGGGTCATATTTAAATGAATTAATCACCCTACCCTCTTGATAATAATAGCGAGAAACAATCTCATTTTCCAATACCTCTTTTACCTCCGCCTTATGCTTAAGCAATTCTTTTTTGTTATTGGATTTTGAAGAATAATTTGAAAGAAGTTGTGACTTTAATGCTTTTAAGTTCATTTTTAATGAGTCTGGAATGTCATAATCATCTAGTTCTTTATTGATTTTGCTCAAAAACTCTATCGTTTCATTTTTCCATTCAAATCCATTGTCAGAAACGTAAGTTATAAATTTATTATAAACAGAATCTGCAAGGTCATAGTCTTTTGGGTTTAATATAGTTTGGTGCTCCATATTATACCTAGTAGCATAATCAAAAATCATATTGGTCACCAATAATTCTTGAGTTATTTTTTTCAATTTACTTAAGGGAACTTTCACATCTGGCTCAATACCCCTACCATCTATTACCTCACGTCCATTTATTGTTTTAAATTTTGTAATTAGTGAATCAGGAATTTCTTTGGGATTTTTATTAGATGAATTATTATAATATTCGAGTCTCTGAACACATCTTCCTGATGGAGTATAATATTTTGCAACGGTCAATTTAACCTTACATCCATACTTTAAGTCATAGGTCCTTTGCACAAGTCCCTTGCCATAACTAGTTGTGCCGAGAATTACAGCTCGATCCATATCTTGCAAAGACCCGGCTACAATTTCACTTGCTGAGGCAGAATTCCCATCAATTAAGACAACAATAGGAATGTTAACATCCTCAGGTTTTACCCAGGTTTTAAATTCTTTATTTTCAGAGGCAATTCTTCCTTTTGTGCGTACCACAAGTTTGTTTTCAGAGACAAAAAGGTTTACAATTTTTATGGATTCAAGCAAAAGACCTCCGCCATTTCCACGTAAATCAAAAATCAATTTATTAATCCCTTTTTGTTTTAAATCTAAAAATGATTTTTTCACTTCCTCATGCGCACTGTTTGTAAAACTATTCAACTTAATATACCCTAGGCTGTCAGAAATAACTCCACTATATGGAACATCTGGAATTTTAATTTCTGCTCT
>NZQU01000077.1 GCA_002696025.1 Crocinitomicaceae bacterium | reverse complement strand
AACCATTCAGCATCATTTCTTTCAAAACCTTCTTTGAAGATGTTGACGGGCCCATAGTTGCTACAATTTTAGTTTTCTTTATATTCATATAATTAGTTTAAGTCAATATATTGGGTGGAATTAAAACCAGCAGGATCAAGATCAAAAACACCCAAGACTGCATCACATTCTCTTAATTTATTAATTAAGTTAATCTTCATATCTTTATTAGATCCATTCTGGACAAACAAAAAATAATCAATATTATTTGCTTCTGAAATTAAAGTATGAGCTCCAAATTTATTTTTTATTACTCTATAAAAAGTATAATCTAAAACATCTTTATAGTAATAAGAAGGAAACTCCATATCTCCAACTTTTTTTGGGCCTTCTACTAGAAATAAATCTTTTTCTTTGGTAAGTCCTAAATTTAAAATTGAATTTAAAGACCACATCAAACGATAATCACTATGATGAGAACAAATACCTATTAAATCATAATCGTAATCAATAACAGAATCTAATGTAAATTTTTTCTTTTTCATATGAAGAGCAACAAATTTAAACAAAAGCAATTCTAAATTGCTATTATAAAATTATTAAATATGTATTAATAAGTTTAATTTTGAAATAATCATCATATTAATATACATGTATTATCATGCTATATTTGTATTTTAATTTTAAATAGAATCGTTAGGAATGAAAAAATTTGATATTCCAGAATTTTATAAATCACCAATTATCTCTAATATCAAATCAAAGAGAAAAATTCTCGATCCTCGAAAAAAAGATTACAGTCCCACTTCACTTGAGTTTGAAAATGTCACTTTTTTAATTTCAAGACATTTTGGTTTTTGTTATGGCGTTGAAAACGCCATTGAAATTGCTTATAAGGCCATTGATGAAAACCCAGGTAAAAACATTTTTTTATTAAGTCAAATGATACACAATCCAAATGTAAATGATGATTTAACAGAAAAAGGAATAAAATTTATTCAGGACACACATGGCAATGAATTAATTGACATCAATACTCTTACAAAAGATGATGTGATTTTAATACCTGCATTTGGAGCTTCTGTTGAAATGGAAAAAAAGCTATTAAATATTGGTGTTGATATAAAAAAATACAATACAACCTGTCCATTTGTAGAGAAGGTTTGGAAACGTTCTGAAAAACTTGGAAGTAGCAATCACTCAATTATTATTCATGGAAAGAGCAAACACGAAGAAACAAGAGCAACTTTTTCAAGAAGTCATCAAAATGCACCCACATTAATAATTAAAGATATTAATGATGCTAAAATTTTAGGTGAAATTATATTAGATGATAAAAACAAACAAGATTTTTATACAGTATTTGAAGGGAGGTACTCAAAAGATTTTGATATAAAAACTGATCTAAATAAAATTGGTGTTGTCAATCAAACAACTATGTTGGCCACAGAAACTCAAGAAATAAGTGACTATTTAAAAAACATTATGCTTCAAAAATATGGAGCTAATGATCTTCCTAATCACATAGCTGACACAAGGGACACATTATGCTATGCTACAAATGACAACCAGTCTTCAACCATTGGATTAATGAAAAACAAGATTGATATGAGTATTGTTGTGGGTGGCTACAACAGTTCTAACACGACCCATTTAGTTGAACTGCTTGAGCAAAAAAGCACTACTTTTTTTATTAAAGATGATACTGAAATTATATCTAATCATGAAATTAATCATTTTGACATTCACAGTAAATCCATAAAAACTATAAAACCTTATTTACCTTCTAAAAGCAAACCTGTTATCGCATTTACTTCGGGTGCATCTTGTCCTGACTCAATAATGGACAAAGTAATTCATAGGTTTTTAGAAATATTTGAAATTGAAAATCAAATAGACAAGGCAATTGAAAATGCTTTAAAATAAAATCAACCCAAAGGGTTTTCAAAGACTTTCATTGATCCATTTTTGTATTGCATCAATGTTGTATTGTCAGGTGTGATTTTAACAAAAGTATTGTAAGAAAGCCATTCACCTAAATTCAAATACTCAACCCCATCTTTAATATTTATTTTGAGAGGCAAATGCCTGTGTCCAAAAATATAATAATCGCAATTATTATTTTTTGCATGTTCTTTACAAAAATGATATAATAGCTCATGCTCTTTACTTTTAAATAACGCATCTTCATTGGCATTAATATTTCTACTAGATGTAGAAGATTTTTGGGCCAGCCATATACCTAAATTAGGATGCAACCTTGCAAAAAGCCATTTACAAATGGAATTCTGAAAAATGATTTTTAAAAATTTATAACTCTTGTCTCCTGGTCCTAATCCATCTCCATGACCTATAAGGTATTTTTTTCCAAAAAAAGTTTTTTCGATAGGTTTTCTGTGAAGCTTAACACCAAGTTCTTTAGGTAAATAGTCAAAGATCCACATATCATGATTTCCAGTAAAAACATGAACTGGGATTCCTTTATCTGTTATGGAAGCAATTTTACCTTGAAGTCGAACAAAACCTCTTGGCACAACTCTTTTATATTCAAACCAAAAGTCAAAAATATCTCCAACTAAGTATATTTCTTCTGCATCATTTTCAATCTCATTTAGCCATGAAATTATTTCTTTTTCTCTTAAAAGGCTTGTTTTTTCATCTGGAATACCCAAATGAAAATCGGAAGCAAGATATATGTTTTTTGTAGTCAAATTACTTTTCAAATATAGAACTCAATTTATTCTCTAATGCAACACCTCTTAGGTTTGTTGCAATAATTTTCCCTTCAGCATCAATTAAAACTGTAAAAGGTATGGAAGAAACTCCATATAATTTTGATGATTTACTTCTCCAACCTCCAAGATCTGAAACATGATTTGGCCAAATCAAGCTATCTTTTGTAATTGCCTCAAGCCATTTGTCTTTATTAGAGTCTAATGATACACTTAGAACAGTAAATCCATCATTTTTGTATTTATTGTAAAGCTTTACAACACTTGGATTCTCTCTTCTACATGGAGCACACCAAGATGCCCAAAAATCAAGGAGTACTATTTTTCCTCTTAAGGAACTTAACCTTAATTTGCTTGAACCATCTCTACACACCTCCTCAAAATCTGGCGCTAATTTACCAATAGCTAGGGGGTTTGAAAGTGCTTTTTTAGTTTTATAATCCTGCATTTTTTTCAATTCCTTCTGAATTAAAATACTTTTGGGTATTCCAATTTTAATTTGATTAATCAATATTTCAAAAGTTTCCATTTGTGTTTCCATAGGAAACAGTTCTAATAATGGAAGTAAAGCTGCTGAGTTTTGGTTTTGGGCAACATAGTTCTGTTGGTATTGTTTGAAAGAGTAAAATTTTGGTGATATAGCCTCAGTTAACTCTTGTTTTCTAGAAGGGTCGGTTTTAACAATTTTTTCAGCAGAATCTAAAGTTTTTCGCCATTTATTCAATTCTCTTTTGAAAAAAAGCATTTGTTGTGACTCATCTGAATTAACTATGTTACAGAATTTTGTAATGTTAGAACCATCACCATAAATTTTAATATCACTGTCTTTTCTTAATACTAATTCAATACTAGCATCTCCAGGAAATGCAAGCGTATAATAATCTTCAGAGGGTATTTTTGTTTTAAAAGAAAAAGAACCATCATCATTAATCTTGATGTTTTTTTGAAATGCAAGACTGTCATTTCTCCATCTTTTAAATAACCAAGCCTCTTCAAAATTTGAATTAACGATTTTACCTTGTATGCTTATATTGACACTTTGAGAAAATGACAAAAAACTAAATAATAATAATGCGCTTAAAAAAACTGTTTTCATGTTATTTTAATATTTCTAATAATTTATTTTCCAATTGCTTTCCTCTTAAATTTTTAGCAATTATTTTCCCTTCCTTGTTTACCAAAACTGTATGTGGAATTTGATTGAATTTATAAATTTTTGTAAGTGGTGACTCCCATCCAAGTAAATCACTTACATGATTTTTCCATATTAATCCATCTTTCTCTATGGCTTTTTTCCAAGCATCAATATTGTTATCTAGGGAAACTGACAAAATGGTAAAATCTTTTTTACGAAACTTTTTAAATAATCTAACAAGGTTTGGATTTTCTCTTCTACAAGGACCACACCAAGATGCCCAAAAATCAATTAAAACATATTTTCCTTGTAAATCTGATAGTTTTAATTTGTCACCATAGACAGTCTGCAAAGCAAAGTCTGGCGCATCTATCTTTCCACCTTTCATGCTAATATACTCAAGGTAAGCCCCTTCTATTTTATCAACTTGATTGCTATATCTATTAACCAAAGCAGATTTAGAAAATTTGTTTCGAAGATCTCTTATAACTTGACGCATCAATAATAAATTGTTTTTATCCCAATTTTCAATGGAACTTAAAGGAAATAATGCAGGAAATAAAACAATATTAAAAGTACTTTGAGGATTTTTTTTAAGACTGGCTATGCTAAAACTATCAATTTTATTTCGAGCACTTATTAAGTAGTCTTGAAAATCATTATTGCTAGAATTTTGATTTAAATTTTTGAATTTTTCACTCCTTTTTTTTTGCTTATCTATAAAAGCATAATATTCATTGGCCTGTTTAGACCATGAAATACCACTAATTAAAGGTTTGTCATTAAAACTTTTAACAGTTGTATTTATAGCTAATTTATCGTTTGGAGCAATAGGAAGTAAAATGATCTTAGAATTATCTTCACCCAAACGTAAATTATATAGGCTGAATCCAGGTATATCTCCCTTAATTGAAAAGGATCCTGCTCCTGATAGTTTAACTTTAGCTACCTCAATAATCCCATTCTCAGATGGGGCCTGTAGGTATAAAAATTGATTTTCTGCACCTTTAATAATTCCATTAATCTCGAAGTTACTTCTAGTAACTTCATCCTCTGATGTACAAGAAAATAAAAGGAAATTAAATAAGACAAATACTATTGTGAATCTATTCATTCATCTAATTTTTTACGTAAAATTTTATTTGATGTTTTGGGGTCTGCTTTTCCTCTAGAAACTTTCATTAGTTGTCCCATAAAGAAGCCAACAAGCTGCTTTTCTCCATTTCTATATCGCTCAACTTCATTAGGATTATTGATAATGACCTCATCGACAAAATCAAAAATGGCATCTTCATTATTTTCTTGAATTAGATTAAGCTTTTCGGCTATTGATAATGGTGAAGATGACGCATCACTTTTGAGCAGTTCAGGGAATATTTTTTGAGAAGCAATAGTAGTTGAAAGTTTCCCATCTTCAATTAATTGAATTAAATCACTTAATCTCTTTGGAGAAATTGGAAATTGAGAAATGGATACACCATTCTCGTTTAAATATGATTTAACATCACCCATTAACCAATTTGCAGCCACCTTATAATTATTGGTATATGAGATTAACTCATCATAATAAGATGAAATCTCTTTATTTTCAATGATATTTAAGGCATCATAATCTGATAGATTATAGCTTTTGGTATATTTTTCAAATAACTGACGAGGAAGTTCAGGCAAAGATTTTTGAATAGAATCTATATACTCTTTTTTGATATTTAAATTAGGCAAATCAGGCTCTGGAAAAAATCGATAATCATTAGCTGCCTCTTTGGATCGCATTGAAATTGTCGAACCATTTAAAGCATTAAAACTTCTGGTTTCTTGATATATATGTTCTCCATTTTCATTACAGTTTATTTGTCTTTCAATCTCAAATTCTATTGCTTTTTGAACATTTCGCATAGAGTTCATATTCTTAACCTCTACTTTGGGTCCAAACTCTTTTGCTCCTTTAAGATTAACAGATATGTTTGCATCACATCTAAGAGAACCTTCTTCCATATTGCCATCACATATATCAAGGTATCTGACCAGCTTTCTGATTTCCATTAANTAATTATANGCTTCNTCAGANGANCTNAAATCTGGNTCAGAAACAATTTCCAAAAGAGGAACCCCTGCCCTATTTAAATCAACTAAAGTATCGTGAACATCAACATCATGAATGCTTTTTCCTGCATCCTCTTCCATGTGAATGCGTGTTAATTTAATCTCTTTTTCAGTGCCATTTTTTAATTTAATTAAGACAGCTCCACCTTCACATATAGGAGTTGTATCTTGAGTAATTTGATACCCTTTGGGTAAATCTGGATAAAAATAGTTTTTACGAGCAAAATGCTGCTTGTTAGCAATATTAGAATTTACTGACAAACCTAATTTGATTGCATATTCTATTGTTTTTTTATTAATAAATGGAAGGGTTCCAGGGTGTCCCAAAGTAATGGCACTAACATTTGTATTAGGAGATGCACCATATTCATTCAAATCATTTGAATATGCTTTGGAATTGGTTAACAACTGTATATGAACTTCAAGACCAATAACGGCTTGATATTTCTCCCTAATGTTAGAGTCCATAATCTATGTTCTGGAAATTAATTCACGCATGATTAATGTCATCTTTGGCTCTTGCTTATTAGCAACCTCTATTACATCCTCAGCACTTACCTGTTGAATTTTACCAGGAACACCCAAGTCAGTTATAATTGATACAGCAAAACAAGGAATTTCCATATGACGAGCAACAATAACCTCAGGAACAGTTGACATACCTACAGCATCAGCACCAATAATTCTAACATATTTATATTCTGCCGGAGTTTCTAATGTTGGGCCAGTTAATCCAGCATAACAACCAGTAGCTACTTTAATATTATTTTCAGCAGCTATTTGTTTAGCGAGTTCAATCATCTTAACATCATATGCATCACTCATATCTGGAAACCTTGGACCTAACTCTTCTATGTTTTTCCCTATTAATGGATTTCCAGGAAATAAATTTATGTGATCATTTTGAATCATGATCTCACCTATTTCAAAATCAGGATTAACTCCTCCTGATGCATTACTAACAAATAATCTTTCTATACCAAGCATTTTCATTACTCTAACTGGAAATGTAACTTGTTGCATTGTATATCCTTCATAAAAATGAAAACGACCTTGCATAGCAACAACTTGTTTGCCTCCAAGCTCTCCTAGAATTAAACGGCCAGAATGCCCTTTAACAGTTGATACAGGAAAATTGCATATTTCTTCATAAGGAATGCTATCTATTATATTGATTTCTTTAACCAATCCTCCTAAACCAGTTCCTAAAATAATACCAACTGAAGGTTTAACCGTAGTTTTAGACTGAATAAAAGCAGCTGTTTCTTTAATTTTTTCTAACATAATTTTCTAATAATTGAATAAGACCATCTTCATCATCAAACTTTAATGAAATTGAAATTTTATACCAAGGATTTAAATTAATATAATTGTCCAATTTATTATCCTTAAATCTAACAAAATCCTTTTCGGTTGTTAAAATAATCTTATTGTTAGATGCAAAATTATCAAATTTTTGGTGAATATGATTGATATCATCAACTGTAAAAGAATAATGATCAGAATATTTAATGTGCAACACATTATAATTTAACTCTAAATAAGACAGCAATGGAGCTGGAGTAGCAATTCCTGTGACCAACAATATATTTTCAATTTTATCAACAATTACATCATATAATGGTGTCATCTCATTGTAGACAATACTGGAAAAAAAAATAGGCTTATTAAATTTAGATAATCTTTTAATAAACCTTTTTCTATCTCTATTTACCAGATTATCTGGGCATTTAGTAACTATAATAATGTCTGATCTTTTGACTCCATGAATAGGCTCTCTTAAACGTCCTGATGGTATGGGTAAGTCGGAAAAAAAAGGGCTGTCAAAAGTCGTTAATAAAATTGAAAGTCCAGGTTTAATTTTTCTGTGTTGAAAAGCATCATCTAATAATACACATGAAATATTAGGATACAAACCTGTCATTTTTTGAATTCCCATTTTTCTTTTTTCAGAAACAGCAACTTTTAATTTATCTCCAAAGATCTTTTTAAATAACAAAGGTTCATCACCAACTAGAGAATGAGACATGTTTTCACCAACTTCTATAAATCCTTTACTTTTTCGACCATATCCCCTACTAATAATCATTATTTTATGATTTTTAATAAAATGATTTGCCAACCAAACTATCATTGGTGATTTGCCTGTACCACCCATACTCAAATTACCTACTGATATTGAAGCTATTTTGGGTTCATATGATTTGTTTGAAAAAAAATCATAATACCTATGATAAATCATTGAAATAATGAGATAAATCAAACTAAATGGGAAAAATAAAACTTTAAAAATCACAAGTCAAAGGTAATTAAATAGAGTATTTGAATAATAAATAACAATAAAACAATTAAAATTTAAATGTATAACTATAATTCTTTTAACTTTGCCTCCCGTAGTTACAAATCAATTTTATGTCTAATTCAACAAAATATGTTTTTGTAACCGGGGGAGTTACATCATCTCTTGGTAAAGGAATAATATCCGCATCTTTAGCTAAACTTCTTCAAACAAGAGGTTTTTCAACTACGATCCAAAAATTGGACCCATACATTAATGTTGACCCTGGTACTCTAAACCCATATGAACATGGAGAATGCTTTGTTACTGATGATGGTGCTGAAACGGATCTAGACTTGGGTCATTATGAAAGGTTTTTAGATGTTCCAACATCTCAAGCAAATAACATCACCACTGGAAAAATATATCAATCAGTTATCGAAAAAGAACGTAAAGGTGACTTTTTAGGCAAAACTGTTCAGGTAATTCCTCATATAACAGATGAAATAAAACACAGGATACAACTTTTAGGCAAAAACGGAGATTTTGATATTGTTATTACTGAAATTGGGGGTACAATTGGTGATATTGAATCATTACCATATGTTGAAGCCGTTAGACAAATGATGTGGGAATTTGAAAATGATTGCATTGTTATTCACTTAACTCTTGTTCCATATTTATCTGCCGCAGGTGAACTAAAAACAAAACCTACTCAGCATTCTGTTAAGCAACTTCTTGAATTGGGTGTTCAACCAAACATTTTATGTTGCAGAACAGAACATGAGCTTGATTTAAAACTAAGGAAGAAAATAGCAAAGTTTTGTAATGTCTCCATGAATGCAGTTATAGAAGCTCGAGATGCTGAATCTATTTATGATGTTCCGTTGATTATGCAAGAAGAGGAACTTGATAAAGTAGTACTTGAAAAATTACACTTACCCATAGTTTCAACTCCAGAGTTTAATAAATGGAAATCTTTTACCAAAAAACTTAAAAATCCAAATTCAGAGGTTACAATTGGTTTGATTGGTAAATATGTTGAACTAAAAGATTCTTACAAATCTATTTCTGAATCATTTATTCATGCAGGAGTAACTAATGATACCAAAGTAAAAGTAAAATGGATTCACTCTGAAAAATTAAACGATTCTAACGTTTCTGATGAACTCGGAAAATTAAATGGCATTCTTGTAGCGCCTGGATTTGGTTCAAGAGGAATTCCTGGTAAAATTAGCGCTGTTAAATTTGCTCGTGAAAATAAAATTCCTTTTTTGGGAATTTGTTTGGGTATGCAATGTGCTGTTATAGAATTTGCAAGAAATGTTCTTGATTTTAAAGATGCACATACAACAGAAATAATTGATAAAACACCACATCCAGTTATCAATTTAATGGAAGAGCAAAAGAAAATATCTGACTTTGGAGGAACCATGAGATTGGGTGCTTATCAATGTGAATTAAAACCTGACAGCAAAGTTAGTTCTGCATATAATAAAAATAGTATATCAGAAAGGCATCGCCACAGATATGAATTCAACAATAATTATTTGGAAGAATTTGAAAAGAATGGAATGATTGCTTCTGGAAAAAACCCAAAAACTGGGCTTGTTGAAATAATTGAATTAAGTGATCACCCATGGTTTATAGGGACACAATTTCATCCAGAATATAAAAGCACAGTTATCAATCCCCACCCACTATTTGTATCTTTTGTAGCAGCATCACTAAATAATAAAAAAGAAAATTAATGGATAAAAATACGCTTACAGGTCTTGTACTTATTGGATTATTACTAACCTTATTTACAGTATTTAATCGTCCCACTGAAGAGGAGATAAAAGAACGTCAAAAAACTGAATTGGAAAAAAACAATAAAAGCAAACAGAAAGTTGCGAGTAAAGAATCCAATTCAGATAATAAATCTATTGATGCGTCTTCAAATGCTAAACCAGATGAAAATGACAAAGGAAATGTATCGAAAAATACAATGCCACAAATTGATACTATAATTGGAAAATATCATACTATATCTAATAATAATATGGTTGTTAATTTGAATTCAAAAGGTGGAATAATTAATAGCGTTTTTTTAAAGAAATACGTCACATATGATGAGTTTGCAAATTCTTCTGCTCCAAAATCTTTATGCTTATTTAATGAGGGTGATAATATTAATTTCATCTCATTTAATGATGGTCAAAAGAACTTATCTACTAAAAACTTACTTTTTATTACAGATAAAAAAAATAACAATGAGATTTCATTTGTTCATCAAATAGACAGCCTAAGATCAATTAAGCAATCATACAAACTTCAAAATGATAGTTATGAAATTGATTATAACATTGAGCTTATTGGATTTAAGGATGCGAATGGAAATACAATCCAATATGAGTGGAAAAGCAATTTAAGAAAAACAGAGAAATTATTAAGCGAGCAAAGACGAGTATCAACTATTTGTTTTGAAAATAAAAATGAAGGCTTTGATTATTTAAGTGAAACTTCTGATGATGATAGTGATTTGGAAGATGATCTCAATTGGGTTAATTATAAACAAAGTTATTTTTCTTCTTTTTTAAGACCTGAAAAAGCATTTAAAAAGTCAGGTTCTAAATTAACAATCAAAAACTTTGAAGAATCAGACATCAAATACAATACACATGTCAAATCTTATGCATCATCATTAAACATTGGTTCTATTGAAAACAGCAGCTCCACTCATTTTAAATTTTCATGGTATTTTGGACCCAACGATTATGAAACATTAACATCAATTGAAAATAATTATGAAGACATCTTGAATTTTGGCGGCGGCCTTTTTAGATGGATTAATGTCTATGCCATTCAGCCTATTTTTACTTTTCTAATTAATAACGGAATAAGTATTGGTATAGCTATTTTATTACTTACCATTATTTTAAAGCTTTTCTTAATGCCAGTGCAATGGAAAATGTTTGTTTCCTCAGTTAAAATGAAAAT
This sequence comes from Crocinitomicaceae bacterium, assembly GCA_002696025.1. Taxonomy (GTDB): domain Bacteria; phylum Bacteroidota; class Bacteroidia; order Flavobacteriales_D; family Crocinitomicaceae; genus UBA952. The sequence goes on along the minus strand of NZQU01000077.1, from coordinate 714 downwards.
TCTCAAACCTGAAATCGAAGAGATAAATAAAAAATATCCCAAAAAGGATGATGCTATGAAAAAGCAAATGGACATGATGAATCTTTATAAAGAATCTGGCGCCAGCCCTCTTGCGGGTTGCCTTCCAATGCTCATTCAGATGCCCATTTTAATTGCTGTTTTTAGATTTTTCCCAACTTCATTTGAGTTAAGACAAAAAAGCTTCTTATGGGCTGATGACTTATCTTCATATGATTCTATTTTAGATCTTGGATTCTCAATACCCTTGTATGGAGATCATGTTAGTTTATTTACATTGCTAATGGCCTGTTCTACTTTGTTCTACACAGTTATGAATAGTAGCAATATGGCACAGCCTCAACAACCTGGAATGCCAAATATGAAAGTGATTATGTATATTTTTCCAGTAATGATGATCTTCTTTTTTAACAATTACTCATCAGGTTTAAGTTACTACTACTTCATTTCTACTTTAGCATCAATTTTAATCATGATAGCAATAAAAAAATTCTTTGTAAATGAAGATAAATTGAAACTAAAAATGGCCAACAGAAAAGAAAAAAGCAAAACTGAAGGTCCAAAAAAATCAAAATTTCAAGCAAGGCTTGAAGAAATGCAGAAAAGACAACAAGAACAAATGAAAAAAAGAAAAAAATAAATGAAATTTTTTATTGATACTGCTAAAATCTCTGAAATACAAGAAGCAAATGACCT
>NZQU01000076.1 GCA_002696025.1 Crocinitomicaceae bacterium | reverse complement strand
TAAGATGAAGCCTATTCCTGTATGTAATATACCCAAATCACTTAGACATTAAGTTCTGTCTGCTTCTTTCGTAAAGTATGATGCCTGCTGAAACACTTACGTTTAATGACTTTACTGTTCCATACATTGGTATTTTTACTTGCTCATCTGTCATTCTTAATAGCTCATTACTTATACCATCTTCTTCCGACCCCATCAAAATGCCAATAGAACCTGTTAAATCTGCATCATATATACATTTTCTTGCTTTTTCAGTACATGAAACCAATTTTATTCCTGATTGTTGAAGATAAAACAATGCTTCTTTTATGTGTGACACCTTACAAACAGGTATTGAGTTTAAAGCACCAGCAGATGTTTTAATGGCATCAGCAGTAACTGTTGCAGATCCTTTAGATGGAATTACAATGGCATCAACATCTTGACAGAAAGCGCTTCTTGCTATTGCACCTAAATTTCTGACGTCTGTGATTCTATCTAATATTAAAAAACATGGCTTTACATCTTCTTCAAGCCATTTGTCAGTTAAGGACTCTAAATTTTGATACTCTATTGGAGATGCTATAGCAATTACCCCTTGATGATTTCCATCGGTCATCGAGTCAAGTTTTATTTGAGGTACAAATTGAAGAGGGTAATCTTTTTTATGTAATGCATTTTTTAATTCTAAAAAAAGCTCTTTGTTCATGCCCTTTTGAATCATTATTTTGTTTAAATCTCTTCCTGCATTAACAGCTTCTATAACGGACCTTATACCATAAATGTAACTTTCAGTTTTTTTTGACGGGTATTTCATGTTTTTTAATTCAAGAGTTGATTTTCCAAGTTATTTTAATGTCATCATTTAATGATTTCATTACAGGACAGGATTTAACAGCATTTAAAACTTTAATTAATGTTTTATCATCCCAATCGTTTTTAACATTAAGATTCAGGTCTATTTTTGATATTCTACGAGGATTACTTCCCATTACCTTTAAAACATCGATTGATGCTGCTTCAAATTTAAGATTGTTTTTTTGACAATAAATACCCATAATTGTTAATATACATGAGCCAAGAGCAGTAACCACAAGATCAGTTGGTGAAAAACCTTCTCCTTTACCCATATTATCTATTGGCGCATCAGTAATCAAATTAGAACCACTGTAATTGTGTTTAGATATGGTTCTCAGCTCACCATCATATTTAATACTTGTTGTATACATTTTAAATGATATTTGCACAAAATTAAAAAAAAAGAAAAGGGGCTAACATATAGCCCCCCTTCATTTAAACAAACAACAAGTTTTCCCATTGATGACGTGCTGTCTATTTAAGGAATATTTTTTTCCCCATGTTTAATTCGTTTTCTGGATTAGAAATCTTATTTAATCTTAAAAGCTTTTTAAGTTTAACACCCGTTCTTTGTGACACATCAATTAATGTCATTTTTTTGACAATTATAAAAGTTGATTTTTTAGAATGTATTTTTTTTGGTGTGATACAAATAACATCTCCTTTTTCAAGAAGCGATTTATTAGATGGCATGTCATTATATCTGTAAAGTTGTCTTAATGTTATTCCATTTTTAATAGCAATTTTATAATATGTATCAAAATCATCAGCAACTACATACTTTACTCTGTTTGAATAAGTATTAACTTTATTAACATCATTTCTGCTAATTGTATTAGGATGTAAAATATCATCTATTGCTAAAACATTTTTATCATATATATATAGATTTTCTTTTTCGATGATTTTAATTAACAAATCTGCATAGCTTTTATTTGTAGCATAACCGGCTTTTTTTAAACCTTTTGCCCATGATTTGTAATCTTTAATGTTTAAATCAAATAATAATTTATATCTCGAATTACTTGTAAGAAATAAACTATGATCTTTATAGGATTCTTTTGCATTTACATAGGATCTAAAACACTCACCTTTTGCATCATCATCAATGTATATTTTATCGCCTTTCCATCCATGACATTTAATTCCAAAATGGTTGTTTCCTTCAACAGCAAGTTTAGAATTTCCATTCCCAGACTCTAATATGCCTTGAGCAAGTGTTATACTTGCAGGTATTTTATATTGAATCATTTGATCAATAGCACTTTTTTTCCAAAAAGAAATATATTCAGCCCTGGAATTAACTGCAAATAAATTAAATGCAAATAATAAAAATAAAATATGTAATATTAATTTCATGAATTTATATATACGTTTGTATTTATTTATAGTTTCGATAAACTAAATTGAATTGAAAATTTATATATTCTTTTATTAATTATGGTTTTTAGATGAAAGATGAAACTTTATTAAGTACTGAGGAATGTTCCAAAAACAGTCGCTTAATTAATAGAGTTCTATTAATAACAGCCTGCTTTATGCCATTGGGGTTTTTTCCATTTCCAGGTATTGATATTTTTGATGTTATAAAAGGACCATTAATTACCTTATCTGCCCTAACACTTACATTTTTAGTTATAAGAGATAGAAAGTTTGACAAAAGCCTCGTTACAAAGCTATTGATTGCATATATTATATTGGCTTTATTGGCTTCTATTTTTGCTATAAACCCATTATTAGCATTTATTGGAGCCATTCCTAAATATGGTCGCTACGAAGGGTTTATAACAATAATGTCCTATGTGATATTATTTTACAGTGCAAAAAACTATTTAATATTAACAAAAAGGAAAATTCATTACTTTTTGATATCATTAATCATTATCGGACTATACGCATTGGTTCAACATTTTCAGTATGATCCATTAGTTATATACATGAGGTATCCCCCAATTGTGTTTTCAACAATTGGAAATCAAAATTTTCTAGCAAGCTTAATGGTCATGACTATTCCAATACCATGTGGCTTATACTTTATGAGTAATAATAAGAAAGACAATTTGTTTTACTTATTTGCTGCATTTGTTCTCTTTGGGGCCTTGATTGCATCTTTCACAAGAAGCGCATGGTTGGCATTTATAATTATTTACCTTATTTCATTTTTTATTGTAGTGAAATACAAAGTTTCAATTCTTAAATTTTCAATAATCACATTGGTTTTTTGTTCCTCTATTGGTTTTCTTAATCTTAATTATAATTCCAAATCTGTATATAAACGATCTGTTTCAATTAAAAAAGAATTTGATTTATCAAATGAATACGCAGGTTCTGGAAGGTATAAAATATGGAGTATCACAATAAAGGTTATAAAGAAACATCCTTATTTAGGTGTAGGGCCTGAAAATCTCAAACCATGTTTGAAAAAAGAATTCAAAAAAGAGCTTAAGGAATATTATAGAATGAAAAGAAATACCATTGATAAAGCACACAACGAATTCCTACATGTAGCAGCAGTTAATGGCATTCCGGCTTTATTAATTCTTATAAGTATCTATTGCTTAAACTTTATTAAGCTTTATAAAGAACGAAAAAACAACATCAACAAACTTTTATTTATTATTATTTTAGGTTATTTAGGCCAATCTTTTTTTAACATAAGTGTAATAGCTGTCGCTCCAGTTTTTTGGATCATACTTGGGTATAGCTTTCAGAAAGAAAAAATGTTTTATTCAAAAACAATTAGTTCTTCTCCATCAAATGATGCATAAACTACTTTTGGATGAGATTCTTGACAATACATTTGCCCTAAACGATCAATTCCAATTGCACCAGCAAAACCATCAATTTCTTTTAATTCGTCAAATGTTTTAGAGAAAGCGTCTTTTATTGAAAACCCATCTGTAACTCTAGTGACAATTTTTGCAGCTACTGCTCCACTTACAATATCTTCTCCAACACCTGTGCAACTTACACCACAGTTTTTATTTACATAATTACCGGCTATTGTTGCTGAATCAGAAACTCTTCCCGGTAGTTCAAAGCCTTTACCTCCAGTGGATGTTGCAACTGCAAGGTTTCCGTTTTTATCAAGTGCAACACATCCAACAGTTCCAACACCTGAGGATTTAAGATTATTAATGTAGTCATTTCTTCTTTCTTCTGTTTCGGAAGAATAATAATCAAAGCCTTTATTTTTAGCATAAGAAATAGCGCCTTCACCAGATAAAACATTATCCTCTTCGTCTCTTAAATATTGAGCAAGTAGTATAGGGTTTTTAATGTCCTCAACATTAATTACACCACTAAATTTATTCTTTTCACTGTCCATTAGTGAGGCACTTAGCCTTATTTTTCCATCTCTTTGAATTTGGGAACCAATTCCAGCGTTGAAAAGAGGATCATCTTCAAGAAGTTTTACAGCATAAATAACGGTTTCCATAGAATCATGACTCATTAAAAATTCATAAGATTTTTTAATGATGTTTTTCAAAGAATCTTGTTTTTGTTTTTTTACTTCATCAGATTGAGATGATTCACTAAAAAAACCTCCATGTATGATTATTTTCATTTGACTAACAAACTTTTCTTTATTCTTTTCCTGATATTTAATTCATGAGTTTTCAAAGAATAAGTATTTCCATAACTTAAGACATGAACAACCAAGTTGTTTATAGAGATAGGTTGTCCAAGTGCAACATCTGTTATGTTAGAGTCAGCAATAAACCGACCATCAACTAAAATAACCAAACCAGAGCCTATAGCTTCCATCTTCACTCCTTTAGTAATTAAAAGACCTGTATCTTCTCCCAATCCAATTCCTAATGTTTTGGGGTTGCTAGAAACAGAATTAAACAGTCTGCCAATTCTGCCTCTTTTGACAAAATGAGTATCAAATACCACATGGTCAATTAGACCAAAACCACTTGTCATTTTTATTTCACCCTTTAAAAGGGCTTCTTGACTTGAACCTTGATAAATCATACTATTTGATGCTGATGCAGCACCAGCTGATGTACCAACATATAAAAAGTCTTCATGAACGTATTTATGCAAAATAAGATCATGAACTGGAGTTCCACCGATAATGGAGGTTAACCTAAGTTGATCTCCACCAGTAAAAAAAACAACATCTGCATTGTTTACCCTATCATAAATATCCTTTGATATTGCATCCTTTCGTTTTCTAATATCAAGTAGGTTGGTATTTTTAGCTCCTAAAAACTTAAAAGCTTTCATATACTCATCACCAACAATTAATGGAATTTTTGAAGCTGTTGGAATAATTTCGATAACAGAATCAACACCATGTTTTGACTCAGTTACAATTTTATTTAAAATACCTCTTTCGAAAAGATTTAAGTTGTCCTCTACACTATCTTCAAAATTAGATTCTGCAAAACTGCCTTTATCAATAGCCCCTCCTATTACAATGATTTTTCCTTTGGGTCTTGCCATATTTATATCACTTATTGAAAAGTTAATTCGACTAAAATAAATAGATAATTGAATAAAATGATGAAAATTTAAAAACTTTTCTAAAATCATTATTTTTTAATTATCTTTGCACACTCAAAAATAGACGCTACCACCTACAATGTAGCTTGTTAAACTTAACTTTCAAATGATGTAGGCATTTGAAATACAAAATTAAAAGCCCTATGGCTGAAGAAACACAAGTGCAGGAAACTGCAGAATTTGATTGGGATTCTTTATCAAAAGATGTTTATACCCAAGAAGAAAGATCTGAATTATCTGAAAAATATGCAATCACTTTAAATTCTATTAAAGAGAAAGAAGTGGTTCAAGGTGAGGTAACCAGTATTTCTAAAAAAGAAGTAATCATTAATTTAGGTTACAAATCAGAAGGAGTTATTCAATCAAACGAATTTCGTTATGTACCTGACTTAAAAGTTGGTGATACAGTTGATGTATTCGTTGAATGTCAAGAAGATAAATCTGGCCAGTTAATTGTATCTCACAAGACTGCTAGAATGCATCAAGCTTGGATTAAGGTTAATGAAGTTCTTAAGACAGGAGAAGTAATCACAGGTTTTGTTAAATGCAGAACTAAAGGTGGATTAATTGTTGATGTTTTTGGAATTGAAGCATTCCTTCCTGGATCTCAAATTGATGTTAAACCTATTAGAGATTATGATGTTTATGTAGGTAAAAACATGGAATTTAAAGTTGTTAAAATCAACGAAGAATTTAGAAATGTTGTTGTTTCTCATAAAGCATTAATTGAAGCAGAATTAGAAGAACAAAAAACACAAATAATTGCTGGTCTTGAAAAAGGACAAGTTCTTGAAGGTATTGTTAAAAACATTACATCATATGGTGTATTTATTGACTTGGGTGGTGTTGATGGCTTGATTCACATTACCGATTTATCTTGGGGTAGAGTTAATCATCCAGAAGAAATGCTTGAATTAGACCAAACGATTAATGTAGTAATTCTTGATTTTGATGATAACAAAAAGAGAATTGCTCTTGGATTAAAACAATTACAACCACATCCGTGGGATTCATTGGATGCCAACACTAATGTTGGAGACAAAGTTACAGGTAAAGTTGTTGTTATGGCTGACTACGGTGCATTTGTTGAAATTGCAGAGGGAGTTGAAGGCTTAATCCACGTTTCTGAAATGAGTTGGTCTCAGCATTTAAGATCTGCTCAAGACTTTATGAAAGTTGGAGATAGTGTTGATGCTGTTGTATTGACTCTTGATAGAGAAGAAAGAAAAATGTCACTTGGTATCAAACAATTACATCCTGATCCATGGACAGATATTGAAACTAAATACGCTGTTCAATCTAAGCATACTGCAAAAGTTAGAAATTTCACGAACTTTGGAGTTTTTGTTGAATTAGAAGAAGGTGTTGATGGGTTAATTCATATTTCTGATCTTTCATGGCAAAAGAAAATCAAACACCCATCAGAATTTTGTAAAGTAGATGAAGATATTGAAGTTGTTGTGTTAGAAATCGACAGAGAAAACAGAAGAATATCTTTGGGTCATAAGCAAATTGAAGAAAATCCATGGGATGTATTTGAATCAACATTTGAATTAGGTTCAAGACACCAAGGGACAATTACAGAAATGAAAGATAAGTCTGGAATTGTATCATTACCATATGGTCTTGAGGCAATCTGCCCTTACAAACACCTTAAGAAAGCTGATGATTCATTAGCTACTCTTGAAGATACATTAGAGTTTGTAATTATTGAATTCAATAAAGATGCAAGGAAAATTGTTGTTTCTCATACACAGACACATTCTGAAATTGAAAATAAACAAAGCAAATCAGCAACAAAGAAATCAGCAAATAAGAAACTTAAATCTGTTAATCAAAACACAGAAAAATCTACACTTGGTGATCTTGATGTATTAGCTGAATTAAAATTAAAAATGGATAAAGAAAAATAATTCTTTACCATTGATTTTTATATTGATATTAAGCTGTTCTTCGGGACAGCTTTTTTTTTAAATAAAAATTAAAAAGAATAATTGAATGAGTTATAATTCTATAACATATATACTTTCGGAAACTTCTTTACTTATTCTATTTTTTTTATCATTAAATGATATCAGTCTTGTACTGTCAAATTCTTGAATATCTTCAAGAATGATTTCCGAATTAATTCGGATATTCAAATCATCAATGTATGTTAAAAAGTCACTTGAAATATCTTTAACACCTACTACTCTACAAAATGAACCTTTTTTAATTGATGAAAGTAAAACACGATTTGTTTTTACTATTTCACCATTTTCATTTGGAATTGGATCACCATGCGGNTCAAATCTTGGGTAAGATAAAAATTTATCTAACTTCATTACCAGCTTGCTAGATTTTATATGNTCAAGCTGTTCAGCAACATCATGAACTTCTCCCCATGTAAAATCTAATTTTTCATATAGAAAAGTTTCCCATAACCTATGTTTCCTTATGATATTAATAGCTATTTTTTTTCCATTATTTGTCAATCTTATTTTCCCATATTTTTCATAAGAAATTAAGCTCTTTTCTTTCATTTTTTTGAGCATATCATTGACACTAGCAGGTCTAACTTTAAGCAAATTTGCCAATTCACTCGTTCTTGCTTCATTTTGACCTTCTTTTTCAAAAATTAGATGATACAAAGCTTTTAAATAATTTTCTTCCGCTAATGACATTTTTATGGAATTAATAAGTTAGGTATGCCTAACTTTATTATTTTTGCAAATCTAATTTAAAAATAAATAGTTATCAAAAGTTTATTCATTATAATATTTTGTCTGATTTCTATAATCTCATATTCTCAAAATAGAAAAATTGATGGATATGTATATTTAAAAAATCATAAAGCTTCAGATATAGAGGTTTATTTAATTAACCATAATCTTGTTACCAAAACAGATAAGACAGGTTATTTTGAATTTAACAATCTAGTTGATGGAAAATATATAATATATATAGATGAAAAAGGATTAAAATCTCATAAATCAATACATAAAATAATAAATGGGGAATCTATTCGAGTTGATATTAAGCTAAATGAAGATGTTTCAAATATAGATGAAGTTGTAATATCTAGTAATTTAAAAGAAGTTTCAAAACTTGAAAGTTCAGCTCCTGTAGAAATATACTCTAGTGAGTTTTTTAATTCAAATCCAAACCCTTCAATGTTTGATGCCCTTCAAAATGTTAATGGAATAAGACCTCAATTAAATTGTAACATATGTAATACTGGGGATATTCAGATTAACGGACTTGAAGGACCATACACCATGGTACTTATAGATGGAATGCCAATTGTGAGTGGACTTTCAACTGTTTATGGGCTAAGTGGAATACCGAAATCATTAATTGATCGTATTGAAGTGATAAAGGGACCTGCATCTACTTTATATGGAAGTGAAGCTGTTGGTGGATTGATCAACGTAATAACAAAAAAGCCTGATAATTCTAAATCATTTTCAACAGATATATTTGGAACTTCATGGGCTGAACTGAACTTAGATTTATCTACTAAATTTAAAGTTGGTAATAAAAGCATCTCATTAATTGGATTAAATTATTACAATTACAATTTACCTATTGACAACAATTCTGATGGTTTTACTGATGTGACACTTCAAAACAGGGTATCAATATTTAACAAATGGAATTTTGAAAGAAAAGACAATCGCATATTTTCATTAGCTGCAAGATATATATATGAAAACAGATGGGGAGGAGAAATGAATTGGAATGATTTATTTAGAGGAAGTGATAGTATATATGGTGAATCTATTTTCACTAAAAGATGGGAAACATTTGGGTCTTATCAGCTTCCTTTTAGAGAAAAAATAATTTATATGTTTAGTGCAAATGGACATGATCATGATAGCTACTATGGAAACATTAAATTTAAAGCAAATCAATATATCTTATTTAATCAATTGACATGGAATAAATTATATGAAAATCATGATATTTTAATTGGTGCAGCGTTAAGATATACATCATATGACGACAGCACACCTGCAACAGAATCGACTAATAATAATGGTACTATTGTTAATGAAATCAATAAATCAATTTTGCCAGGTTTATTCATTCAAGATGAAATTAAATTTAATTCAAGAAATAAATTACTTCTTGGTTTTCGATATGATTATCATCAATTGCATGGAAACATTTTTAGCCCAAGACTTAATTACAAAATAAATTCTATTGATAAAAAAAGCATTCTTAGGCTAAGTATTGGTAATGGCTATAGAATTGCAAATGTTTTCACTGAAGATCATGCAGCACTTACAGGAGCTAGAGATGTGGTTTTTTCAGAAGAATTAAGCCCAGAAACATCCTGGAATGGAAACATTAATTTTGAGCAAAGAATTTATACTGAAAAAATAAGCAGTATTAATATTGATGCCAGTCTGTTTTATACTTATTTTGAAAATAAAATAATACCTGATTATGACACTGATGTTAACAAGATATTGTATTCAAACCTAGATGGGTATGCTATATCACGTGGCGCATCATTAAATTTAAATATTAAAATAAACAATGCATTTACAACAAGAATTGGAGGTACTTTAATTGACATGTACAGTATTGAAAACAATATTAAAAAATATCAATATTTAACCGAAAAATTTTCTGGAACATGGTCTGTTCAATATAAAATGAACTCACTTGGACTTGTCTTCAATTATACGGGAAATTTATATAGTCCGATGATGCTTCCGTTATTAGGTGAATTGGATCCAAGAAACACTTATTCACCTTGGTTCAGTATTCAAAACATTAAAATAAGTAAAACTTTTAAAAATAAATTAGAGTTATATACTGGAGTTAAAAACTTGCTAAATTGGACGCCAAATAAGAGTACTGCTTTCATTATTGCTAGGGCAAATGATCCATTTGATAACAATGTTCAATTTGATTCTAATGGCAATGTAATCGCAACACAACAAAATCCTTATGCATTAACATTTGATCCATCTTATGTTTATGCACCAAACCAAGGTATTCGGTTCTTTTTTGGAATGAAATATTCCTTTTAAAAAGTAAATCGCAATTGGAGTATAAAGTCTGACCTTCTACTTCCTTTAATTTCTTCTAGACCAGAACTGATTGATTGTCTATTGTTATATAAGAATACTCCATATCTCATCCATATATCTAGGTGCTTTCTAAACTTATATCTTACAAGAACATAAGCACGACTACCTTGATAGTAATACGAAGGTACAGAGAAGGCATATAACGCATTATTTTCATAGGTATAAACCCTTGTGTCATAACTATCTGTATCAAACAAAGCATAACGTATGGCAAGGTTAAAAGGAATGCTTTTAGGTTTATATATAAAATCTTGAGTTAAAATAATTCCATCCTCTGGAGTATTACTAGGTCTAGAAATAGAAACATACTCTACCCTACTTTTAATTTTTATATATTTATTGACGTTGTAATCAAAATTAATTCTGTAGTTTCTTTGCAAAACATCTTCAATTTCAGTCACTGTATTGTCTGAATCACGACTATTTTTCTGACGCAACTGCTGCCTATATCGTGCATAAATTTTAAATATTTTATTTGGTTTATAGGTTTGCTGAATTAAAAACTCATGACCAGATGAAGGAGCGTCAACCAAATATTTCATCCATGAAAAATGAAATATATCAACATAACTACTCAATGACCAAGCTTTGTTAAACTTAAAATTTAGACCTGTATAAAATCCATTTTCATTTTGAGTTCTACCCCCCTCAGAAAACCCAGCATTATAAAAAGTATTATAATCCTTGTCATAACTTCTGTAAAGCATGCCCAAACTCAATCTTGGGTCTAAAAATATTAGTGCTCCATGAACCATTGCAAGCCCCCCTTTAATTGTATCGTTTTGGTTGTATCTATTCTTTGAAATCTCTCCAAATAAATTGACATTTTTGTATATATAATTATAATCACCACTAAATGAAAAGTTTTCTTTTCCTCTAAAATCGTATTGATTATAAGGCCTTATTTCTTTATTAAACTCTTTATCATAACCCTGATAAACAGCTGCCAAACCTAGTTTTAATCCATTATTTTGATAACGTAAATTTAATCCACCTATGTATTCTTGAAGCCCATTTTGTTTTTCTATTTCAGAATTTGTTCGATGCATACCTGAAAGGTTTATAGTAGAAACAAACTCTAAATCTTCAATCGATGAATCTGCTATCGTAACGGCATCAACATTTTTAACAGATGCAAATGTCAACAAAGAAAAGTTACCAAATCCAAAATCAATTGCAGCCCCTCTCATATACCTATTTTCATCAACAGATGTATATGGTCTAATTGGCATTGCTGTTCTTTTCATTGTTGAAATATCAGCAGATTTACCAAAAGCATAACTTGACCACATGTTCAAACCTTGACCTATTTGTATTTGATAATCTCCAAGTGCAAAAGACTTAATGTATTTTCCTCCTTTGTAGTATGCATGAAATGAATAAAAATCAAATCCATTTTTTTGAGCACCTCTAAAGAACTGTTCACCAGGATCTTTTTCTGCTGTAACACCAATAGAAATATTGGTTTTATAAGTGTATCTAAATCTTGAATAATATCTATCAGAATTTCCATGATAAAAATTATTAGATGTTTCCATTATTGAATCTGGAACATCAGCATATCCAGCCTTATCTTCAAGTGTAGGTTGGTATCTTAAAAACCATTCAAATTTCCCTTGTTTAAGTGCTTCTTTAAACGATATATGAATGTTGTCAAGTTTATCATCTACATAAATAAATGGAGCAAGAAGTTCAATAGTTTGAAGGTCCCAGTATTTTAAAGATTGAAGTTCATATTTTGAAATTAGTTTGCCAAACCTTTTTCTATGTAATAATAGATCATTTATTTGAACAGCACTTAAGAGTGTTAGTTCCTCAAGTTCTTCTAGGCTTGCAGAATTTAAATTTAATGGATGGCTAAAATAATAGTTTAATTGAAGTGTTATGTTTGTTAGGTCAATATCCTCTGTTTGTAATTGTTCTGATATAAATTCTATTCTTTGCTGAATGATTTCTGTTTTGTCCTGAGAAAAGAGGACAAATGAAGATAAAACAAAAGTCAAACAATAAAAATATTTCATTATTTAAATAGATATGAAAATGAAACATTTGGACTCCACCCCAATTGTTGATGATAAGCGGCTCCAAAATCCAACATTAAAGCATCAATAAATCGATAACCCATACCAAATGATAATTCAATAGGAGCTGTTGCAAAACCACCTCTAACAAAAAATTGTTTTGCAGGAGAATACTCTACCCCAAATTTTGATCTTAATGGATAATCAATATTTTTCTCAAGTTCAGCAAGCAACAAAACAATTCGAGAGACCTGATAACTAGTTCCAAACCTTAACATTGTTGTGTATCGATCTTCCATAAAATCAGACAACTTGTTTCTTCCCAAATTAAATACACTAAAGCCAAAGTTCCAATCATCAGTTATTTTGGCCATTAAACCCAATTCAGCAGTAACTGTTTGATGATTCCCATATTGTTGTGTCAAACGAATCATATGATAGTTCAATTGAACTCCTGCAGTTAATACATCTGTTAAATTAAGGGCATATCCCATTCCAACACGATACGTTCTGTAATTGTTAAAACCATATGATTGAGCACCACCAGATAGCGCACCTGTTTTTAACGGAGCAACAAGAACAAATCCTTGTGATTGAAGTTCTTTTAACAAAAATCTATTTTCATATGATAAACCAACACCAAAATTTTCAACATTTGCTGTTGCTGCTGGATTGTGATGAAAAGACCAAATATCAGTTAAACACACACTTGAATTAGCAAGAGACTGTGATCTACTACCCATAGGCAACCAACCTTGTGAATAGCTGAAGTTAGAAATGAATAATAAAAATAGAATTAAGTGAACTTTTTTACTCATATAAAAACAATTGTTTTATAAAAATAACAAAATGCTTTAATCCTTTGAGCTTAATTAAGCTAGTTGTTCACCTATTAAGTCAAAAACATCTGCAGAAGTTATCTTTGTATTAACAAATGAACCTATTTTTAGATGATTTTGTCCTTTTAAGATTTTAACTTCATTATCAACTTCTGGTGAATCAAACTGTGTCCTTCCTATATAATGGTCATTCTCTTCTCTATCAACAATTACCTTATACTCATTTCCGACTTTTAATTCGTTAAGTTCATGACTTATACCTGCTTGCAATTCCATTATTTTATTTGCACGTGATTGCTTAATTGTGTCTGGGACATCATCTGTAAGATTATAAGCATGTGTATTCTCTTCATGAGAATAAGTAAATATTCCAAGTCTATCAAATCTTGTTCTTTCTACCCAATCGTACATTTCTTGAAAATCCTCCTCAGTTTCTCCTGGATATCCTGCTATTAGTGTTGTTCTGATACAGATATCAGGAATTTTTTCTCTAATGGTATTGACAAGTAATTCTGTTTTTTCTCTGGTAATTCCTCTTCTCATAGATTTGAGGATTTTTGTTGAACCATGTTGAAGAGGAATGTCTAAATAATTACAGATGTTTTTTCGTTCCTTCATTACATCAATTACATCCATAGGGAAACCTGCAGGAAATGCATAGTGTAATCTAATCCACTCTATACCCTCAACATCAGATAGTTTCCTCAATAATTCACTTAAATTTCTTTTCTTGTACAAATCAAGACCATAATATGTTAAATCCTGAGCGATTAACATGATTTCCTTAACTCCTTTCTGAACAAGAGACTCGGCATGTAAAACAAGATCCTCAATTGGTGTTGAACGATGCTTACCTCTCATAATAGGAATTGCACAAAAAGAACAAGGTCTATCGCAACCTTCAGCAATTTTTAAATAGGCATAATGAGTTGGAGTTGTTAAGATGCGTTCGCCAAGTAATTCTTTTTTATAATCAGCCTTTAACGTTTTTAAAAGCCTAGGTAATTCTTTGGTTCCAAAGTATGCATCTACCTCAGGTATTTCTTTTTCTAAATCACCCTTGTATCTTTCAGATAAACATCCAGTAACAAAAACCTTAGAAACCTTTCCATTTTTCTTTGCATCTGTAAAATTCAAAATTGTATCTATTGACTCTTGTTTTGCATTGTCAATAAAGCCACATGTGTTTATGATTACGATTTCAGAATCATCAGATTCAGATTCATGCTCAACTTCAAAAGTATTTGCTTTTAATTGACTCATTAAAACTTCAGAATCAAATATATTTTTTGAGCAACCTAATGTTACAACATTTACTTTATTTTTTTTTAGGGTTTTTGTTTTCATCGAAGGACAAATTTAAACATACACATTCAGAATGTCAAAAGTCTTTTAAGACTTAAATTGAATAGGAATATTAACCCTATCAGCATAAATTGAACAGAATTTGGCTCCAATAAAAATAATTTGACATGAAAAATGAACCCAGGTTAAGAAAACAAACAATGAACCAGCAATACCAGCAGAACCTAAAAAGAAATAATTTGTTAGATAAAATTTAATTAATAATTGACCAACAAAAAGCAAAAAAGAAGTGACCAATGCACCCATTGAAGCAACTTTCCATGAAACAAATGCATCGTGCATAAATTTAAATACAAACAAAAAAATCAAATAATTGGTCAATAAAGATAAGGACCAATCCAAAATATAACTGGTATATGTTTGAATGATATCAGTAGATGACAAGTAATTTGATAGCCAAGAAAAACAGATGGATTGAAAAAGATATAGGAATATAATTAATGCTCCAACAGCACCTATGAAAACAATTGTAAAAATTCTTGATAAACTTTTTTGTGAAAAAGTATCTGATTTTCTTTTCAATTTGATATTCATTCCAAAATACTCATTGATACTTCTTCTCAATGACATTAAAAATGAGGAACTAATGAAAATTAAAATTATAAAACTAAGAATCTCATACCATAAATTATGATTAGAAAAATTGTACTTACTAATAAGATTCATGATTTCACTAATGTTACTCAAGCCTATTTTATCAGTTAGAATATATTTTATAATAGCTTCAACTTTATAATGATCGATAAATCGACTAAATATGGAAAGAAATAAATACAATAATGGAAAAAGTGAAAACAATGCATAGTATGCAATAGCGGCGCCATGAAAATAAGCACGTTCATCTTTATAAGCAATAAGGGTCTGTTTTGTTATTGATAAAACAGATTTTGCTTTATTTTTAAAATTAAATATTTTCAACTTTTATCTTTTTTACATCATTCATTATACTTTGACTGTAAAGAATAATTGAACCATAATCAGTGCTAAATAAATTTTCAATATAAGCACCTTTAAATAAAGCTTTTTCAAAGCTAACATCAATACCATGATCATTTGCCTTAGCTATAGTGTACTGATTGGGTCTAAAACAAATTTTCTGATTTGGTAATTTTAAAATATTCCAAGGGCCAAAAAGTTTTGCTTCTTCCTTGGATCTTGGTTTATAATAAAACTCATTTGGGGTCTTATGTTTGCCAAGTTTTCCATTTTTTAAATGTGTTATTTTATCACACAAAGCCAATAAATCAGAACCATCATGTGATACGATAAGCATAGATATGTTAGATTTATCTCTTATTTCTTTTAACCTCAATATCAAAGAAGCTTTCAATGCCGAATCCAAATGCGAAAATGGCTCATCTAGAAGCAATACAAGGGGTTTCTTTATTAAGGCTCTTGCTATAGCCAATCTTTGTTGTTCTCCACCTGATAATTGCTCAACTTTTCTATCAGATATTTTGAACAAATTAACCCATCTCAGAATTTTATTAATTTCTACTTTTCTTTTATCAAAAGGCAAATCAGATGCTTTGAGGTTCATGTTTTCATAAACAGTCATATATGCATCTAAAGAAAAATTCTGCTCAACAAGTTGAATTTGATTATATCCATAAATCAACATTGTTGCAGGCACTGGAAGATCATTATTATAAATAGAAATACTTCCAGATTGGGGATCCGGATTTAATAATCCAGCAATAATTTTCAATAAGGAAGATTTCCCTGCCCCACTTTTGCCAACAATTCCTAATGATTCACCTGGTTTTAAATTAAATGAAATTTCTTTTAATAAAGGCTCATCAAAGGTTAAATTAATGTTCTTTAATTTTAACATTGATGTCTTTTAATAATAAGTGTAGCTATATGACCACCAAAACCAAATGTATTGCTCATTGCATAGTTAACCTCTGTTGAAAGAGATTCATTTAATGGGTAACTAAAGGAATCAGCAAATTCAGGTTCAATATTTTTTGTGTTGATTGTAGCGGGAATTATTTGTTCTTTTAATGACATTACAGAAGCAATTGCCTCAATAGCTCCAGCAGCTCCTAAAAGATGCCCCGTCATTGACTTAGTTGCAGAAAGATGCAAATCCTTTCTTTCACCAAAAACTCTTTTCACGGCTTTTAATTCAGAAACATCTCCTAATGGAGTTGATGTAGCATGCATGTTGATATGGTTTATTTGATCTGAGGTTATATTGGCTTCTTTTAACGCTTCATTCATTCCAATTACAGCTCCATCTCCTTCTGGATGTGTTCCTGTTAAATGATATGCATCTGCCGCCATACCACCACCAACAATTTCACCGTATATGTTAGCGCCTCTTGCAACTGCATGCTCATATTCCTCAAGAATTAGAGCTCCAGCACCTTCTCCCATTACAAATCCATCTCTTTCAACATCAAATGGTTTAGAAGCTGATTCAGGATGGTCATTTAATGAAGACAAAGCTTTTGCTGAGGAAAACCCACCCATAGCAGAACCTATAACAGCAGCTTCAGAGCCACCAGTTACTATCACGTCTGCCTTATCCCATTTTATATAATTAAAAGCTTCAATTATAGCAGTGGTTGATGTTGCACATGCAGAAA
>NZQU01000075.1 GCA_002696025.1 Crocinitomicaceae bacterium | reverse complement strand
TGATTGCAAAGTTTCAGAATAAGAACCTTGGGTGTCATAATCAACCCCATTAAAAGAATAAGAATTTCCGGAGCAAATGGTAATATCATTATTGATTGAGTATTGAGGATATATGAAAACTATAGAATTGATGATACTATCACATCCACTAATTGTTTGAAGAGTATCAGAATAAACCCCTTGAGAAGTATATATATTTGACCCAATTTGAACCGATTCTCCTGGACATAAATAATACTGATTGCTTACGTTATATGATAATGAAAAAGTAATAGTTATATATCCATTTCCAGAATTGGTGTCTGAAATACATGTAGCATTTAAAGGAACCAAACTTGAACCGCCGCCGCCGCCACCGCCACCTATAGGTCCACTTCCATTAAAACAATCACTTCCACCGCCACCGCCGCCATAGTATCCTCCTCCTCCGCCGCCACCGGGTCCTAAATTAAAACAAGGATCAGATGCACCATCACCGCCATTATAAAAAACACCATTAACACCAGAATTACCAGTGGGTGACCAAGGAGCACCTCCATTACCTCCATTATTTTGATTGGCTCCATCTCCTCCAATACCAAAAACACCTATTCCATCACCACCATTTGCACAACCGCCACTTCCACCATCAGAATCAGTATCACCACCACCCATACCTCCACCACCAGCAGCGACAATAATACGATCAGAAGATTGATAGGGTGGTGTTCTTAAATCACTTGCACCACCGCCACCACAAGAAGCATTTGCTTGGTTATTTGCGTTTGATCCAGAACCACCGCCATTAAATCCTGATGTTGGACAAGCTCCTTCACCTCCAACATTTAATTGAATTGTTTGACCAGGAACAACAGTTAAAAAACCATTAATAATAGCTCCATTCCCACCATTTATACCGCCACCTTTTGCACCTGCAATTTCAATTTGAATTTGCGAAACGCACGAGGGGACAGTCCATGTTTCAGGTGCACCAGTATAATTGAATGTAACAGATTGTACACCTTGAGATAGATATAAAAAAGGAATTGTAAAAATAATAATTAAGAAAAAATATTTTTCTAATTTAATTAACTTCAAATTTTGAGTATAAGGTTTTAATTAACTAAATATAAGAAGTCTATTTTAAAAAAAGGATTTGGAGAACTATTTTTTTAATCTTAATAAATTTATAGACCCTGTATATTCTACACCAGTCCCAATTATTGAATAAAAATAAATCCCATCTGGTAGGTCTTCTCCTGATTTTGTCCCATTCCAATCATTTTGGTAATCAGAAGATTCAAAAACAATTTGCCCCCATCTATTGTATACTCGAACTTTACAATTTGAGATCACTGACAAATCATTGATCATCCAAGTGTCATTTTGCCCATCATTATTGGGTGTTAAAATATTACTTATTTCAAACTCACAAGAAACCACATTCAAATACAAACTTGATATAGAATCACAGCCTGCTGAAGATACTAATGTATCATAATAAACACCCGAACTGGTTAGGCTTAAATTGTTAAACATATAAGATGAATCATCGCAAATTGTTTCATTGATGAGACTTACTTCTGCTGGAGTAACAAATAATGATAAAAACACAACAGAATCACAACCATTAACAGAAAGAAGTGTGTCAATATACTGACCAGAATCAA
The DNA here is from genome assembly GCA_002696025.1 of Crocinitomicaceae bacterium. Classification (GTDB taxonomy): domain Bacteria; phylum Bacteroidota; class Bacteroidia; order Flavobacteriales_D; family Crocinitomicaceae; genus UBA952. The sequence goes on along the minus strand of NZQU01000075.1, from coordinate 32,743 downwards.
AGAGTGATTGACCATTAAAATTAAAGTTAGAACCAGTACATATAGTTTCATTTATTATGGTATCGGAACTTTCTTCAATAAATAAATTGAAATTAACAATTGAATCACAACCATTTATTGATTGCAAAGTTTCAGAATAAGAACCTTGGGTGTCATAATCAACCCCATTAAAAGAATAAGAAGTTCCAGAGCAAATAGTTATGTCATTATTGATTGAGTATTGAGGATATATGAAAACTATAGAATTGATGATACTATCGCATCCTGCTGAAGAAATAATCGTATCGCAATAGACTCCTTGTGAAGTATATATATTTGATCCTATTTGAACCGATTCTCCAGGACATAAATAGTGTTCTATTAATTGATTTGAACTTTGACCAACATTAATGGTTAGAGAATCTGAAGACAAAGGACAACCCGGAAAATCATATGATACCGAATAAGTTGTGGTGGCATTTGGAGCAACAGTTATGGTATCTCCAACCATACCATTTGACCATAAAAAAGTTCCACCTGGAGTGGAAGATGAAGCAACAATTGTTGTAGATTGACCGATGCAAATATTACTATTACTTGACGAAATAGATAATGTGGGAGCTTGAGCACAACAATTATTGTACATAATAACCCTTCCGATTTTGCCACCAACCTCTGACCATATATCATGCATTGGTGTTCCTGGAGCGGGACAAAATTGCATTCCACTTCGCTTTAATGTAACATTTTGTCCGCCAATGTTTGTAACATAATTTGAGGCTGAATAGCTATTAACGCAGTTAGCGCCTCTTGATCCATAAACTCCTATAATATCACCTGCATTAACTTGAATATTACATGTAATCATTGTATTTCCAACAACATTTGATTGTGAAAATATTTGAGTGAAATTATTAGTTGTACCAGGATAAGCAGGTGGATTAGCAGTATTGAATCGAACTACCCTAACAGATTGAGGTGCTGTACTAGCATCATCAGGAACATAAAGACCGCAAATAGTGTAAGTGACAGGAGAAGTAAAATGATATCCCCTAATCATTGAGGTAAATGTAGCTGTTTGCGGACCAACATCAATTGCTGTTTGAGAAAAAAATGAAGTGACAGAGAAAACAAAAAATATGATTAAAATCTTTTGAGTTATTGTTTTCATGTATTTAAATCTCATAAAGCAATTGTTTAGACTTTCAATTTATAACAATTTTACCACATAGTAAAATTGAGTAATTATTTACTTATTCTCCAATAGGGGGGAAATCTTCTTGAATACGTCTATTTCTCTGCATTGGATTCTCTCTTGATTTTCTTTGTCTAAACAGCTGATATCTTGTAGGTGTTGCTATACGTGGCCATGAATTATTAGCCAAATCAGTATCAGCAGTTTCCAAAAATGGGTCCAACCTAAAACTAATCACCTCTTGATCAAAAACAAAAACCCTACTGACCTGTTCTTCAAACCTTCTCCAAATTTCAGCTGGAATTCTAATGACTTCATTTGTTCCATCAACAAAAGTAAAACGAACAATTAATGGCATTACAAGTCCACCAATATTATCAAAAGTAACTTCATAAAAATGATTACCATTGGATAAAAGTTTTTCTTGATTTTTATCAAGTCTCTTGAGAAATCTTTGATATGCAATTTTATCTAGGGTATCCACTTTGTAAAAATCATTTGTTGCATAAAAATCATCAATATTATCATCTGCTTCATTGATTGTTTTGGGAATCGATTTTAGATTTCTTTCATCACCTATAAATCGATCTTTTGATGAATCTTGCTTTTTGAGAATTGCTTTTTCTATGGATGGGTTATTTGTATTTAAATTAAACCATTTCACATCTGAAATGGAAATATCAACATTGTCATTTGTGTAAAACCAACCTCTCCAAAACCAATCTAAATCAACAGCTGAGGCATCTTCCATAGATCTAAAAAAATCTGCTGGAGAAGGATGTTTAAATTTCCATCTTTCGCAATAGGTTTTAAAAGCAAAATCAAAAAGATCTCGTCCCATAATCGTTTCTCTTAATATATTAAGCGCTGTAGCTGGTTTTCCGTAAGCATTATTTCCAAATTGATGAATCGATTCTGAATTTGTCATTATGGGAGAAATGAATGATTTATCTCCCCTCATATAATCTGCTATTTTATATGCAGGACCTCTTCTAGAAGGATAACCTCTCTCCCACTCTTGTTCAGTTAAATATTGAACAAATGTATTTAGACCTTCATCCATCCATGTCCATTGTCTTTCATCAGAATTGATAATCATAGGAAAAAAATTATGCCCAACCTCGTGAATGATCACGCCCCACATTCCATATTTTGTTCTTATTGAATAAGTACCATCTGATTCAGGTCGACCTCCATTGAAACAAATCATTGGATATTCCATTCCAATATCATCAGAATGAACGGATATGGCAACAGGATAAGGATAATCAACTGTATATTTTGAATATGTTTTTACGGTATGAGCGACCAGTTTAGTAGAGTATCTTTCCCACAAAGGGTTTCCTTCTTTTGGATAAAAAGACATACACAAAACATTATTTGATCCAACTTTTGCATTTTGCGCATCCCAAATAAACTTTCTTGAGTTTGCAAATGCAAAGTCTCTAACATTTTTAGCCTTAAAATGCCAGGTTTTTAATTTAGTAGATTTTATTTTTTCGTTTAATTCTGCCTCTTTCTGACTATGTATCACAACCGGAACATCTGAAGATTTCGCCTTACTAAGTAACTTTCTTTGTTTTGAGCTTAAAACAGATGAAGCATTTTGAAGAACACCGGTTGCTGCAACAATATGATCAGATGGAACAGTGATTTTAACATCATAATCTCCAAATGGAAGAGTGAATTCACCTCTACCTAAAAATTGTTTATTTTGCCAACCTTCAACGTCATTATAAACACACATTCTAGGAAAAAACTGAGCAATTGTATAAATATAATTGTCTTCACCTGGAAAATATTCATAACCAGATCTACCTCCAACCTTACTTCTGTCATTTATATTATACCACCATTTTACATTAAATGTAATACTGGAACCTGAAGAAAGAGGCTTTTCCAAATCTATTCTTAGCATTGTTTTGTTAATGGAAAAATTCATTTTACCTCCTGAATTGGATGTAATAGAGGTTATTTTGTACCCTCCATCATATTCAAAAAATCTTCTTTCAATATCTTTTATAGATCTATAGTCCGTCATTTTCTGAACATTGATCAGCTTTGTATCTGAATTTTTAGCAAATAAGTTCTGATCTAATTGCAGCCATAAATATTCAAGTTTATCAGGTGAATTATTAGTGTAAGTAATTTGCTCATTACCTTTTAAAATTTGATTTAGGTCATCAATCTCAAGGACCATTTTATAATCTGCTTTTTGCTGATAATATTTATGCCCAGGAGCTCCTGCAGCAGTTCTATAAATATTTGGAGTTGGGAGTTCTTGTTCTAATTGGGCAAACTTTTTTTGTGAAAAAAAGAAATTAGATGATATAAAAAATAAAGTAGTGATGTAAAATTTAATCATTGAATGTTCTTTTGGGTAATGTTAATATCATATTTGACTCTTTTGAGCCATTGATAAATGATAGCGTTTGTTTCAAATTGTTATAAAGAAAGGTTAATTTATTTTGTTGGTCACTAAATGATTCCATCAAAATATCATATTTAAATTGAAGAATCGAAGAATCGGTAATATTTATTGTTTTTGAACTCATGTAAATATACAAAAGACCATCATCGGTGAACTCATAACCATCTATTGACAACTCGATATCTTGATTGTCAACATTTATAATAAAATGATCTAAAAACTCGTTTTTTAAATCCGATGAAATGCCATTCTCGGTAATATCTCGCTCTATTGAACCCTTTAATAGGCCTTTCTTTTTAAGAGCAAATTCAATATCATGCGCCGCAACTGATATTGATATTTCTAAACATTTGCATTTATGGTTAAAGCCAACTTCAGCAAATGAAAAATGATATTCATGTGCATTCACATTATTCATCCAAAATGAAAGAAAAACAACAACAAAAAACAAATAATTTCTCATAACAAGTTGGCTAATTTACAAAGATTCACTTCAATTTTATAAAATCGTAACAATTTAACTATTTTTGAGCGTTGATTACAAGTATATGGGCGTACAATTATATGACATAAAAATTAAGGAAATCACTAAAGAAACAGAAGACTGTGTCTCTTTAACTTTTGACATTCCCAATGATCTAAAAAATGAATTTAATTTCTTTTCCGGACAATACTTAACTATTGAAAATAAAATTAATGGAGAAAATGTTAGACGGGCATACTCACTCTGCTCTACACCAGATGAAGGAATTCATAAGGTTGCCATAAAAAAAATTAAAGATGGTGTTTTTTCATCTTACGCAAATGACATTTTAAAGAAAGGAGATTTATTAAGGGTTATGAAACCCATGGGTAATTTTATACTAAACACAGACATAAATAATAGTAATAATTATATTTTTTATGCAGCTGGTAGCGGAATCACCCCTATTCTTTCAATGATCAAATCTGTTTTGTTAAATGAACCCAAAAGCTCTGCTACTTTATTTTATGGAAATAAGGGATTTTCAAGTATCATTTTTAGAGAAGAATTAGAAAGTCTTAAAAATAAATATCTTGAACAATTTCGCATGGTTCATGTTTTCTCTAAAGAAAATATTGGCAATACAATTCAACAAGGACGAATTAATAGAGAAAAAAATGATGCTTTCCTAAAAACATTTTTAAAAAATGAAGATATTGATGGTGTTTATTTATGCGGCCCTGAAAGCATGATTAAAGAAGTAAGTGAAAGTTTTAAAAATCATGGAGTAAACAAAGAAAAGATACACTTCGAGTTATTTACGAGCTCTTCTAGTCAAAAAAAATCTACAAATAAAAGCACAAAACAAAAATCTTTTGACAGCCTTGTTACCATTCAAATTGATGGAGATTCATTTGATTTAGAAATGAAGTCTGATGGTGACAATATTTTAGATTTAGCTCAAAAAAATGGAGCTGACTTACCCTTTGCTTGCAAAGGTGGAGTTTGTTGCACATGTAAAGCAAAAGTTCTTAAAGGAAAAGTTTCAATGGAAGTTAACTATGCTCTAGATGCTGACGAAGTTGAAGATGGGTATGTTTTAACATGTCAATCACACCCTCAAACTAAAGAAGTTTTAATATCATTTGATGATTAATTATGGGACTATTTAATTTTTTAAAAAACAAGTCAAAATTGACTTCTGATGATAAATTCATATCATCAAAAATTATAGAAATCACACATCCTACTGATGGTTCTGTAAAAATCACATTTGATACTAATAACATTCCAGAGGATTATTTATCATTTAGCTCTGGTCAATACATCAATTTAAAAATGACCATAAATAATAAAGAGGAAATACGATCTTATTCTTTATGCTCCAAACCTCAAAAGCCTCTTGAAATTGCAGTAAAAACAATCACTGATGGTATAGTATCAAATTATCTTAAATCAAAAGTTGTGATTGGGGATGAAATACTTATTTCAAAACCAGAAGGTAATTTTAAAATCAATGATAAAGATGAAAAAATAGTTGCTTTCGCAGCTGGAAGTGGAATCACCCCAATCTATTCAATCGCCCAAACACTTGAAGAATCCAATCGAAAAATGCTTTTGTATTTCGGTAACAAAACCATTTCATCATCAATATTTTATAAAGAAATTGCTTCACTCAATAATTCAAAAACTGAGTTTTTCTTTTCTCAAGAAAAAAATGAAACAAATGATTCTAAAAGAGTTGACGGTGATTTTGTAAAGAAATTAGTAAAACAAGATTTAGACATCTTAAAATCAGACAAATTTTTAATTTGTGGACCAGAAAATATGATCATTGAAATTAGGGAAGCATTAAAATTATTTGGTATAAAAGAAGACAAAATAATCTACGAATTATTTACAACACCAGTAAAGATGGAGTCTTCAAAAAAATCATCGAACAATAAAAAATTTAAAGGAGAAAGCATTGTTAAAATAATATTAGATGATAAGAGTTATGAAATGACTGTTCCTGAAAATGGTCCATTGTTGATTGATGCTGCTGAAAAAAATGGAATTGATGTTCCTTTTTCCTGTAGAGGAGGTTTGTGCTGCTCATGCAGAGCAAAAGTAATCGAAGGAGATGTTAAAATGGAAGTTAATTATGCACTAACAGATCAAGAAGTGGATGAAGGCTATATACTAGCATGTCAAGCAAAAACAAATAGCAGTGAACTTACAATCAGTTTTGATGAATAAAACAATAATTATAACTGGTGCTAGCAGAGGTATTGGAAAGGAGGTTGTTATTCAACTTTCAAAAAATAAATCACACAAAATTTATGCTTTATCCAGAGATCTAGATAAAATGAATCAATCATTTAATCAATATTCAAATGTAACTTGTGTATCATTTGATCTAAATGGGAATATTGAAAAGCAATTAGAAGAAATCATTCAAAAAGAAGAAAGCATCGATGTATTAATTAATAATGCAGGACTTTTGATTAATAAAGAGTTTAATAAATTAACTAGTAAAGATTTGTTATTGTCATATCAAGTTAATGTATTTGGTGTTATTAAAACCATTCAACAATGCTACCCAAAGCTTAACAAATCATCTCACATAGTAAATATTAGCTCTATAGGTGGCTATCAAGGATCTATTAAATTCGCTGGATTGGCAGCATATTCAAGTGCTAAAGCAGCTATTTGTAATATCACAGAGATTCTTGCTGAGGAATACAAAGAATCAGGAATTAAAATTAATTGTTTATGTCTTGGTGCTGTACAAACTGAAATGCTTGAAGAAGCTTTCCCTGATTATGTTGCACCTACTAAACCTTCTGAAATAGCTGAATACATATGTAATTTTGCTTTAACTGGTAACAAATTTTTCAATGGGAAAATTATACCTGTTTCCATTTCAACACCATAATTTTTATTTGGTATTTTTAGTTGAATATTAAAATAAAATACTATATTCAAAAGATATTTTTTTTCAATGACTCAATTTGAATACAACAAGCATGAAATGGATCGAGAAATGGATCGGTTTATGGCACTACTAAATAATATGTTGCCTAGATACTCCGCCTTGTTAAGAAAAAAAAATATGTCTCATGATGATGTAACAGAATTAGGCGAATTAGAGCATTATCTAATTGAATTGAATTCTAAAATAATTCAAATAAAAAACAGACTTCAAAATGATTTATTTGGTGAAACAATAGACACCTATTATCAACTTAAAATCAAAGCCAAAAATGGAGATGAAATGGCGAAATCTGAAGTAAATAAATTAAGAAAAGTTTACTTAGCAGCATTACAAGCTGGAAACATTATCTGCTGGAATTAATCAAACTTTATTGATTTTGTTGGGCTTATTTTAGTTACTACATAGCTAGGTATATATAAAGAAATTAAGCAAACTATAATTGTACCTAAATTCAAAAACAACCAATGATAAAAATCAAGCTTTATTGGAACCTTATTAAGATAATACACTTCAGGGTTTAGAGAAAAAATTCCAAATTGATATTGAATAAAACACAAAGACAAACCTATTACATTACCCCAAAACATTCCTCTTAAAATCAACAAAGCTACTTGATAAAGAAAAACTTTTCTTATTGACCAATTTCTTGCTCCAATAGCTTTTAAAATCCCAATGAAATTTGTTCTAACAACTATAATTACCAACATAGCTGAACCAACATTAATAATTGCTATCAAAAGCATTAATATCAATATTATTAAAACATTTATATCTAAAAAACTTAGCCATAAAAACAGATCTTTTTCATTGTCAACAATGCTTTTAACATTTAAAATCATCCCTTGATTGTCAGGAATAAATCCAATCTTTTTTTGAATATTTAATTTCGACTCATTTAATTTGCCCCAATCTTTTATCATGATTTCAAATCCTGAAATGTAATTTTCATTATTGCTTTTATTATCATCATGACTAAATTTAATAACTTGATTATCAGACACAATTACATCATAATTTAAACCTTTTAAATCTTTATATTGTTTGATTATCTCGTCAAAATCATCCGTTTGAATCGTATAATTTTCAGGTAGTTTATTTGAAATATCAACCTTAAGATAAGCAGTATCTGTTAGATTATTTTTTTGATTATTAAAATCATACTCTTTAACAATTAATCTGATTAAAGTATCAGATTTTGGATAAAAAAGAAACGCATTATATTTTTGAAAACCATTTCCCCAATCATATAAAAAATTTCTACCAGATCCAGAAACATCAGCTGATAAAATAAACTGATTGTTATAAACCGTATCTGAAATATTTATGCTTGCATTTAATCCCCAATCATTTAAATTTTGAACAGTTTTTAAATCAGTGAATACTATTTTTTTATCAAATTCTTCAAGTTCAGTATTATATATTCCACTGACAATAAATTGTTGTTTGATTGGTTTATTTCTGACAAAAAATGCGTTAATTGTATCTTTAACCTTATAATTAAGTGATGTTGCTGTTTTTTTTGAAACCAATATTTCTGAAAATGATTTTGATTTTGACAAGTTGGGCACACGACCTTCAGTTAAATAATTTTCAAAAAAAGAAAAGTTATAAGAAGTATCCACTCCCTTAAAAACTACCCCCTGAACATCTTGTTGAATAAAACTTGTATCTTTTCCCTTTGACAACTTAACTTTTCTTTCAATTTTAGATGATTGAAGAATTGCAGGTTTAAATGCAACAGGGTAAATACTTTTTATTTCAGGTGAATTTTTTAAATTAATAATGTTAGGATTTTCTTTTAAAATAGGTGGTGAATCATAATTTGAACCATCTCCCTGCCCTCTTACAAAAAGATGAGACCCAAACCCAGAAATTTTTTGGCGAACTTCTTGTTGGAAACCACTAACAACAGCTAAGGTTATAAGGTTAACAACAATTGCTAGTGAAATACTTATTACAGATATACGCACAATTGGACTGGAATCTTTTTTACCTTGGATGTCAGATTTAAAAATTCGTTTTGATATGAAAAACTCGTTTGGCACTAAATTTATTTTCAAAAATCAAATTTACACAATGCTTGGTTCAATCCTACCAATATGTCTATTAATTACCATTTCATGCACATTAAAACTTGAAAATCATGAAGAAAAGAGCAAAAACAGAAAAATTAATGCTCCAAAAAATAATAGTTTAACAATTTTGGGAAATCAAAGAACCAAAGAATACATTCCTTTATTAACAAACAAAAATGTAGCTATTGTTGCAAATCAAACCTCATTAATTAACAATACACATATTGTAGATAGCTTATTAAGCCTTAAGATTCAATTGAAAAAGGTTTTTGCACCGGAACATGGATTTAGAGGCACAAGTGATAATGGCGCTCATATAAGCAATAGTATTGACCCTAAAACAAAACTCCCTATTATTTCATTGTATGGTAAAAACAAAAAGCCAAGAAATGAGCAATTAGATGGTATTGACGTTCTAATATTTGACATACAAGATGTTGGTGCCCGCTTTTATACTTATTTGTCAACTTTACATTATGTAATGGAGGCAGCAGCAGAAAACAACATACATGTAATTGTTTTAGATAGACCCAATCCTAATGCTCATTATATTGATGGGCCAGTAATGCAAGAAAATTGCAAATCATTTGTTGGCCTTCATCCTGTACCAATTGTATATGGAATGACCATAGGTGAATATGCTTTAATGATCAACGGAGAAAAATGGTTAAAAAACAAAATAACATGCAATTTAACTGTTATTGACTGTAAAAATTATTGGCATTCTTCAGAGTATATTCTGCCTGTAGCTCCTTCTCCAAATCTACAGTCAAAAGAAGCAATAGCGTTGTATCCAAGCTTGTGTTTATTTGAAGGAACTACAATAAGTGTAGGCAGAGGAACCAAAAGACCATTTGAAATCATTGGACATCCTTTATACATAGAAAATGATTTTTCATTTACCCCAGAGCCAACAAAAGGATCAAGCAATCCTCCATTTAAAAACAAAAAATGCTATGGAATTGATATAAAAAGCAGTACTAAATTTCCTATTTATGAAATAAATTTAAAACATCTTATTAATAGCTATAAAGCATTGACTAACAAAACAAGTTATTTTAATAAAAATTTATTTTTTGATAAGCTAAGTGGAAACAAAAAGTTAAGAGAACAAATAATAAATGGAAAATCAGAAGAAGAAATTAAAAAGTCATGGGAAGAAGATCTAAATAATTTCAAAAAAATAAGAAGCAAGTATTTATTGTATGATGAGTAATCATAATTAACTTTGATCTAAATAAAACAAATGAATTCTTTAAAAATTATTTTCATGGGAACACCTGATTTTTCTGTTCCTATGCTTGATACTCTTAACAAAAGTCATCACGAAGTAATTGGAGTTGTAACTGTTAGTGACAAACCAGCAGGAAGAGGGCAAAAGATTAAAACTTCTGCAATAAAAGATTATGCAATAAAAAACAATCTTCTAACGCTTCAGCCTGAAAATTTAAAAGACCCTGAATTCATTAATCAACTTCAGGAATTAAATGCCGATTTATTTGTTGTAATAGCCTTTAGAATGCTTCCTGAAGTAGTTTGGGGAATGCCTAAAAAAGGAACCATTAATTTACACGCATCTCTACTCCCTCAATATAGAGGAGCAGCACCTATTAACTGGGCTATTATTAATGGAGAAAAAGAATCTGGTGTTACTACTTTTTTTATAGAAAAAGAAATTGATACAGGGAAAATAATTGAACAATTAAAGTTAGAGATTGGTCCAAATACAAATGTTGGTGATTTGTATTCTCAATTGATTGTACTTGGAAAAAAAATAATTGGTTCTACTGTTGATAAAATTAGTTCAAACAACTTTATCTCCATTGATCAAGAAAGCATTATAAATGGTGAAATTAAAAATGCTCCTAAAATTTTCAAAAAAGATTGCATTATAAATTGGAATGAAACCAAACAAAATATTCACAATAAAATTAGAGGTCTTTCACCCTATCCAGGAGCCAAATGTTTTTTATATAATAAAAAGAAAGAAAGAGAAATGATGTTTAAACTCTTAAAAAGCGAAATTGATGATTTCACATTCTCTGAAGAACCAAGTATTACCTCCACTAAAAAAGGAATCTATATTAAATGTAAGGACGGATATATATGTATTTCAGCACTTCAAATGGAAGGAAAAAAAGCAATGAACCACAATGAATTTTTAGCCGGAAATAATTTGACTGATTGGAGCATTCAAACTCCTTGATTTTAGTTATCTTTGCATTCAAATTTACAAACAAATGTTAGCGGACTTATTAAAACGCATATTCGGAGACAAATCAGCAAAGGATCGTAAAGAGTACCAACCTTTAATAGATCTAACAAATACCGAATATGAAAAATTAAAATCAATTACTGACGATGAGCTTAGAGGTAGAACTAAAACTCTTAAAGATCTGATCAATACCGAACTTAATCCTCTTGAGCTAGAACTTAAAGAGCTTGAAGAAAAAGTTCAAAACGAAAAATTAAACATTCAAGAAAAAGAAACCATCTATGAGCAAATTGATAACTACACTCAAAAAATAGATGCAAAACTAGAAGAAGTACTTATTGATATATTGCCGCAAGCATTTGCTATTGTTAAAGAAACTGCATTTAGATGGAGTAACAATGGAAAACTAACCGTTACTGCTCAAGATTTTGATTTGGAAATGTCTAACAAGTCTGATGGTGTAACAATTGATGGAGATCAAGCCATATGGCATAATGAATGGACTGCTGCTGGGAGTAAAATTCAATGGAACATGGTTCATTACGATGTTCAATTAATGGGTGGAGCTGTTCTTCACAAAGGAAATATTGCAGAGATGCAAACAGGTGAAGGAAAAACATTAGTTGCAACACTTCCTGTATATTTAAATGCGCTTAGTGGTAAAGGAATTCATTTAGTTACAGTTAACAATTATCTTGCTAAAAGAGACTCTGAGTGGATGGGTCCATTGTATCAATTCCATGGACTAAGTGTTGATTGTATTGACAATCACAGACCAAATTCTAAAGAAAGAAGAGAGGCCTATCGAGCAGATATAACATTTGGAACAAATAATGAATTTGGCTTTGATTATCTTAGAGACAATATGGCTGGAAGTGTTGATGATCTTGTACAAAGAAAACACCACTATGCCATTATTGATGAAGTTGATTCCGTATTAATTGATGACGCNAGAACACCNCTAATTATTTCTGGACCAACNCCCAGAGGAGATGANCATGAATATCATGAATTAAAACCAAGAATTGAAAAGCTAGTTGCCGCTCAAAGAAAATATGTTCAAGAATGTTTACTTGATGCTAAAAAGAAACTAGCTATTCTTGAGGACAGCAATTCTGATTTAAGTAAAAAAGAATTAAATGCAATTATTGAAGATGGAGGCATCTCTTTACTTAGAGCCTATAGAGGACTCCCAAAAAATAAAGCACTTATAAAGTATTTATCTCAACCCGGAATTAAAGTTCAACTTCAAAAAACAGAGAACTTTTACATGCAAGAGCAAAGCAAACACATGAAAAAAATTGATGTTGAGCTTTACTTTGTCATTGATGAAAAGAACAATACAATTGATTTAACCGATAAAGGTATTGACTTAATTTCCGGATCTGAAAGCAGAAACTTTTTTATCTTACCGGACATTGGTGTTGAAATTGCAAAACTTAAAACAGAAAATCTTGATGCCAATAATTATGAAGAACGTAAGGATAAATTGGTTCGTGATTTTTCAATAAAATCTGAAAGAATTCATTCAATTAATCAACTTTTAAAAGCATATACATTATTTGAAAAGGAAGTTGAATATGTGATACTAGAAAACAAGGTTAAAATAGTTGACGAACAAACAGGAAGAATCATGGATGGCAGACGCTATTCAGATGGCTTACACCAAGCTATAGAGGCCAAAGAGAATGTTACTGTTGAAGCAGCCACTCAAACCTATGCAACAGTTACACTTCAGAATTTCTTTAGAATGTATCACAAACTTTCTGGCATGACAGGTACTGCAGAAACGGAAGCAAAAGAGTTTTGGGATATCTATGAATTAGATGTTGTTGTTACACCTACAAATAAACCTATAATTAGACGTGATGAAAATGATCATGTTTATAAAACTGAACGAGAAAAATACAATGCAATCATTGAAGAAGTTGAAAGTTTAGTTGAAAAAGGAAGACCTGTCTTGGTTGGAACAACAACCGTTGAAATTTCAGAATTGTTGAGCCGTTTATTGAAAATGAAAAAAATCAAACACCAGGTCCTAAACGCTAAATACCACCAGAAAGAAGCTGAAATTGTTGCCAATGCTGGTTTGGCAGGCGCAGTTACTATTGCAACCAATATGGCCGGAAGGGGAACTGATATTAAACTTGGCGACGGTGTTAAAAAAGCAGGAGGACTCGCTATTATAGGCACAGAAAGACATGATTCTAGACGTGTTGACAGACAGCTAAGAGGTCGATCAGGAAGACAAGGGGACCCAGGTTCTTCTCAATTTTTTGTTTCTCTTGAAGATGATTTAATGAGGAAATTTGGATCTGAAAGGATCGCCAAATTAATGGATAAAATGGGACTTAAAGAGGGTGAGGACATCACTCACAGTATGGTCACAAAATCCATAGAGCGTGCTCAAAAGAAAGTTGAGGAAAACAACTTTGGTATCAGAAAAAGACTTTTAGAGTATGATGATGTAATGAATGCACAGAGAAAGGCAATCTACAAAAAGAGAAGAAATGCATTATATGGCGAACGACTAGACATCGATATCGACAATATGTATTATGAACTTTGTTACAATACAGTTGAAAAACTTAATTTCTCAAAGTATCAAGAATTTGAAAGTGAATTGCTTCGAATTATCGGAATTACCCCACCATTTAACGAGGATACTTTTGAGCAAATTGAACAAGAAGAAAAAACAGAGCAAATCTACAGTTCTATGAAAGAATCTTATTTGAGAAAAACAGATAAGATATCTCAGAGAGCTTACCCTCAAATTAAACATGTCCATGAAACCATGGCAGGCAAATACAAAAACATAGTATTTCCATTATCTGACGGTAAAAAAGAATTAAAATTAATTGTAAACCTTGAAGAAGCATATAAAAACGAGGGAAAGTCAATATCACAATCCCTTGAAAAGAATGTTATTTTATCTACTATAGATAACGAATGGAAAGAGCATCTTAGAGAAATGGATGATTTAAGAACAGCTGTAAATAATGCGACTTACGAACAAAAAGACCCTTTACTTATCTACAAACTTGAATCTTTTCAATTATTTAAAAACATGCTGAATCGATTTAACAAAGAATCCGTTGAATTACTGATGAAGCTAGACATTCCTATTGAACAAGAAATTGAAAGCACCAACAAAGAAAACAAACAAAATAATTACGCTCAAGCAAATACATCTGCTGCACAATCGGTACCACAATCGAGAAATGCTGATGCATATAGACAAGCAATACAAAACAGCATGCCCCCTGATTTTAAAAATGAACCCATCATTTCAGATAAAAAAGTCGGAAGAAATGAAAAAGTTAAAATAAAAAACTTAAAAAATGGGGAAATGAAAGAAATCAAATTTAAACATGCTGAAAAGTATTTAAACAATAATGAATGGGTCATTTCAGACAATGGTTAAATTGTTAAAATAAACAACAACTATTATTGGAAACGGAAATAAACATAAGCAATTTGATGAGAACTAATCTTCCATTATGATTTATCCAAGCATATCAATTGTAGGAGATGGAAATGTCGCTAAAGTGATGGGGCATCACATCTCAAAATCGGACCTTAAATTAGTTTCAATATGCTCCAGAAATTCAAATAAAAGCAATAAACTAGCGTCTCTTTGGAATTGTAAGCAAGAAAAAATTGAAAGTATAAGTGGTGATTTGGTTTTGGTGTGTGTAAGTGATGACAATGTCATAGAAGTTATTGAAAAAATAAAGAAAGACAGGTCAATTGCATACTGTTCAGGCTCCATCAATCTAGATGATATTGACCACAAAAATTGTGGTGTTTTATACCCTCTTCAAACATTTTCTGGTTCAGAACAAGATCTAATGAAAAAGTTCCCCTTACTGATTGAATCAAAAAATGAAAACACAAAAGATTTACTTTTTGATATTGGAAAAAAATTGAGCGAAAAAGTAATCTATATCAATAGTGAAGAAAGAAAGCATATTCATTTGAGTGCAATTTTTATTAATAATTTCTCAAACCATATGGTTCACCTGGGCCAAGATTATGGGAAGAAGAACAATCTTCCTCCGGATGTTTTTAACGACCTTATACGAGAAACATTTAACAATTTACTTAGCCAATCTGCTTTTAAAGCACAAACAGGTCCAGCAAGAAGAAGAGATAAAAAAACAATTGCTCTTCATCATGATTTATTACCTGATGATTTAAAGAAAATATACCTTACAATAACTTCAAGTATCGATAAAACATACAATTAAATGGAATCTTATAAAATAAAACTCCAAAAGGTCAATACATTTATCTTTGATGTTGATGGTGTTTTTACCAATGGTCAAATCATACTTCACAATCAAGAACTTCTACGCTCATTTAATGCAAAAGATGGATATGCTGTTCAGTATGCTGTTAAAATGGGTTATCGAATATTTATTATTACTGGAGGAGATTCCAATGAAGTTAAAAGAAGCCTTCTAAATTTAGGCGCAACTGAAGTTCATCTTCAATCAAGAAATAAACTTGATGTTTTTAAAGATATTATTAAAAGACACAATATAAAGGAAGATGAAACCTTATATATGGGGGATGACATTCCTGACATTCCGGTCATGAATCATGTGGGTGTTTCATGTTGCCCTCAGGATTCTGCTGTTGAACTTTTAGACAGAACTGACTATCAATCTCCATATAAAGGGGGTTGTGGTTGTGTAAGAGATGTAATTGAGCAAACACTTAGATTACAAAATAAATGGTTGTCAGCAGATGCCTATGCTTGGTAAAGCTACTTTTTACTTTGATTGAATAAAAAGTCTTTTTCTTTCTTACTTAATGAGTCATATCCAGATTTAGAAATTTTATCTAAAATTTTATCTGTTTTTTGTTGATTTGACTTCTTTTCCATATTGTACTCCTCATCTGTTTTGAACCTAGAATTTACGCTTTTCTTTTTCTTTAATTTGATGGATGATAATTTTGAAAAGAAAATACTTAATCGATCTCCAATCATTTGTAATCTATTGACAACATTATTACTGCTGTTGATTTTGTAGACTGACAAAATACCAAAAAGAGCACCTCCAATATGAGCAAAATGGGCTGTTCCATCATCGAGACCTAAGGAGATTAAATCGGAAAGCAAGAAAAATAGGGCTAAAAAAAACAATCTGATCGGAAAGATACCAAAGAGCATTACTTTTAAATTTGGCCTGTAAAAAGCAAGAGATAAGAAAATGGCCATAATGGAACCAGATGCTCCTACAATTACAGAATAAGTGCCTTGCAATGCAGGAAAGACAGCGTGAGCGATTATTTCAAGTATTCCACCACATAATCCACCTAAAATGTATGTATAAAGCAATCTTTTTTGATCAAAAATTTGTTCAAACATTTTACCAGAGAAATACATAAAGATCATGTTAAAAGCAAAATGCATAAAAGTAAAATGAGCAACAATACTTGTTATCAAAGCCCAAGGCTGGGTAATAAATATCGAAAGGTCTGTATTTAATGTAAAAACATATTCAATAAACTCAGAAAAAGCACCTTCTTTTTGCATGAGTCTTGCGTAGACATCAATGATTTGAATTAAAAGAAATACAATCGCATTAAATGCAATTATTTTAACAGTCATTCCACCATAACGGATAAAATTCCTTAAAGAATCAATAAAAGATGTATTATTCATTATCAATAAAAATTATTTCTATCCTTTTTTCTCCAAAATAAAACAAAAACAGCTCCAACAATAGCACCTCCAACATGAGCCAAATGAGCTGTTCCATCATTAGCTCCTTCTAAAGACATATAGACTTCATAAACAAAATATAAACCAACAAGATATTTAGCTTTAACAGGAATGGCAAAATATAAATAAAACTCAGTATTTGGAAACAAAATAGCAAAAGCAGCCATAACTCCAAAAATAGCTCCTGAAGCACCTACCATAGGTGTTATAGATAAATCAATATACTTTTTTAAATCTTCGAAATTCACATTAGAATTAGGAGGAATAAATTCACGTAAATTTTTATTCAATTCATTAAGCCCTTCACTATTTGAAATGATGTAATCTAATTCAGAAATAGATAATGATTGAGACAAGCTATCTTTAAGCACAAGCAATTCGTTAAATCCAAATGCATTGTAGAGAATCAATGCTCCCATAGCACAACAAACATAGAAAATAAAAAATCTTTGTTCACCCCATATTTTTTCGAGGTAACCACCAAGCATGACAAACAACCACATATTAAAAAATATATGAAAAAAGCCGCCATGCATAAAGAAATGAGTAACAATCTGAAAAGGCTCAAATAATGGTGAAAGAGCGTTGTATACACCAAGTGTCCTCACCAGGTTAATCCCTTGCATTTCAAGGATATAAGTAACAACATAAAACATAATATTTAACAATAAAATGTTTTTTGTAACCTGGGGTAAGTTGTTTAAAAATCCAAACATTAGATTAATTTAGAGATTTCTTCGGTTTGAAGAATATTAATAATTTTCTTTCCTGATGGAGCGTAATTTCTCTCTTCAGATTCTTTCCAATTCAAAAATATAACTTCAGCTTGTTTCTTGCTTATTTCATTGATAAAAACACTTGAAGATTTAGAAATAGACATTACTAAAAAATGAGCTATTTCTCCCTTATCTATATCTTTATAAGCCAATTGTTCTGTCATAAAATCAATACAATCATATATAATTTCATCAAAAATATAATCAGGGGTTGAATTGATGACAAGCGTCTCATTATTGATTTCAAAACGAAAACCCAATCGTTCAATTAATGAACGGTTTTCGGTCCAAGCTGTTATTTCATTAGATGATAATTTTTTCTCATAAGGAAACAACACTTCTTGAGAATTAATTGGACTGGAAATAAACATTTTCATTAAATCATCATAAACGACTCTTTGCTTTGCTCTTTTGAGGTCTAGCATCATTATTCCTTCATTACAAGGAAAAATCATATACCTGTTATTTAAAATGAAAGAATTTTTAAAACCTTCGTCATCAAAAACATCTAAATCTAATTGTTGCTCCTGTGGCTGTTCAGGATTGTTAGAATAAAAAGCATCCCAATCATCTTGAGTGGGCATTGCTGTTCCAAAACCTTGAGATTTCATTGCAGGAGTAAAGTCCTTTGATGAACTTCCTCTAGATGAGGATGTTTTAAAAGGATTGTATTCTGGATCAACTTTTATATGGGGTTCAACAACTGGTTGATTTTTTAAATCATGAGGAATCTCAAAAGCAGTTTCTTGATCAAAATCCAATAATGGAGCAATATTGTACTTCCCCAAAGATTGTCTTATTGAACTTAACAAAATAGAATATATAGATCGACCTTCTTCAAATTTGATTTCAGTTTTAGTTGGGTGAACATTTACATCTATTTTAGAAGGATCAATTGTAAAATAAAGGAAATATCCAGGTATGTGTTTAGGAGATAACAAACCTTCAAAAGCTTTGTTTACTGAATGATGAAAATATGAATCTTTAAAAAATCTATTATTTACAAAAAAATATTGCTCACCTCGTGTTTTTCTTGCACTTTCAGGCTTTAACACAAAGCCATTAATGGAAATTATATCGGTACTTTCTTCAATTGGAACAAGTTTGTCATTACTTGAAGCACCTAAGATACCAACTACTCTTTTTCTGAGATTAGAAGGTTGTAAATCGTAAATGTTTTTTGAATTATGAGACAATACAAAATGTAGATCTGGATGCGTTAATGCAACACGTTCAAATTCTTCTTGAATGTGTTTAAACTCAACTGAATCAGATTTTAAAAAATTTCTTCTGGCGGGAACATTGAAAAATAAATTTTTAACATCAATGCAGGTTCCTTTAATTCCTATATATTCTTCATTAGAAACGACTTCTCCTCCTTCTATTGTCATTTTAACACCCAAGTCATCAATTTCTCTTTTTGTTTTTAAAACCAAATGAGCAATGGCAGAAATTGAAGCCAATGCTTCTCCTCTAAAGCCTTTAGTTTGAAGAGAAAACAAATCATCAACCGATTTAATTTTACTAGTGGCATGTCTTTTAATAGAGAGCATGGAGTCCTTAGGACTCATTCCGGTTCCATCATCAAGAACTTGAATTAATGTTTTTCCAGCATCTTTTATATGAACTTCTATATTTTTTCCTCCTGCATCAATGGAATTTTCAAGCAATTCTTTAACCACTGAAGCGGGTCTTTGAATGACTTCTCCTGCTGCAATCTGATTGGCGATATGCTCCGGTAGTAGATGAATAATATCAGACATTGCTAAAATATAAGATGAATTACTTTCTCAATGCCTTCAATTCCGTTAAAGACAAAATACCCTAAAACAAGAATAAAGGCAATCAAAAGAATCGTTCGGGTATTTGAATTTGTTCTTTGTTTGTTTACTTCACTTGCCCTACTCCATCGGCTTTGCATTTGTTGTCTTAAGGCTTCCTTTCGTTGATCATCACTTAAAGATTGAAGATTGCTATAAATAGCTTTTTTCTTTTCCAATCGTTCCTTTCTCTCATCATAATACCTAGGTATATAATGAAACCTTTTATTGGATGTGGGTTTAAAGAAAAATTTAATCTTCATAGCTGATGTACATTACAAATTTACTTAATTTATTAATAAAAATAAGCTTTAAAAGAGAAAGGAAATAAAGATTTATTAGATAAGAGAGTAAATAAGATGGAATTTCTTTTTTATCTTCGTCAAAACATTTAAAAAATGCGTGTTTATCTAGATAATGCTGCTACTACGCCCATTGCTCCAGAAGTGACAAAGGCAATTACTGAAGTATTGGCAAATGACTTTGGAAACCCTTCTTCCACTCATTCTTTTGGAAGGCATGTAAAGGCCCATATTGAAAACTCCAGAAGAAATATTGCAAAACACATCAATTGTAGTCCTAGTGAAATTGTTTTTACTTCAGGAGGCACTGAAGCCGATAACATGGCATTAACAAGTTCAATATGCAATTTAGGAATCAAAAGAATTATAACTTCATCAATCGAACATCATGCGGTTGGTCACACAGCTGAATTTCTACACGAACAAGGAAGAATTAAATTAGATCTTGTAAATCTTGATGAAAAAGGACATGTTGACTTAGCACATCTTGAACAACTTTTATCTAGCAATGAAAAAACATTGGTTTCATTAATGCATGCAAATAATGAAATTGGAAATTTATTACCACTTGAAAAAGTTTCTAAAATATGTAGAAAGCATAGTGCTTATTTCCATTCAGACACTGTTCAAACAATGGGACATTATACCTTTGACCTTGAAAAACTTGACATTGATTTTATTACATGTGCCGCTCATAAATTTCATGGTCCAAAAGGAGTAGGGTTTTTATACATTAATAAAAATGTAAAACCTCATGCATTTATTCATGGAGGATCTCAAGAAAGACAAATGAGAGGAGGAACTGAAAATGTATATGGAATTGTCGGTCTATCAAAAGCTATGGACCTTGCATATCATAATTTAAAAGAACACCAAGATCATGTTCTTGGCCTTAAACAATATATGATCAAAGAATTTAAATCTTTTTCAGATGAAATTACTTTTCATGGAGATATTGATTCTGAAAAATCACTCTATACCGTTTTAAACGTTTGTTTCCCAAAGAATGAAAAAAGTGGAATGTTATTATTTACACTTGATTTAAAGGGTGTTGCTGTCAGTGGCGGTAGTGCATGCACTTCTGGAGCCACATCCGCTTCTCACGTTCTACAAGGAATTAAAGCTGATACAAGCAGGCCAAATGTTCGTTTTTCATTTTCAAGATACACTACTAAAGAAGAATTAGATTATGCTCTAGAACAAGTGAAATGCGTATTTTCAACCATATTGGTTTAAATAAATAAAAATTAGGCTTGTGCCCAAAAATAAACCCTTGAAAATATTATTCTTGTGTTCCTGGTATCCAAACAGAACTAATAAAACCTTAGGTAATTTCATTCAAAAACATGCTGAGGCAATTTCAAAGATTCATCAGGTGGATACTTTATGCTTAGTCTCCGATCCCAATTGTGAATCTGTAGAGTGTATCGTTAAAAAAAACAATAATGTTAGAGAAATAATAGTTTACTACCCATCTTCTAAAAACACACTCCCAATTATAAATAATTTATCTAAGATTCGCAGACAATTTACGGCATTTAAAATTGGATGGAAAAAAGTAATTGAGGATAAAAAACCGGATCTTACTCACTTAAATGTTATATATCCAATTGGTTTGTGGGCTATGTATCTTAAGAAAAGAAAGAACATTCCATACATCATTACTGAGCATTCATCTGGATTTCAAAATGAAAAAAATGCATACAGCAAAAAGATTTTAAGTTTCAGCAAAAAAGTTCTTTCTAAAGCTGAATATATCATTCCTGTTAGTGAAGATTTAAAAAGCCACCTCCAAAAAGTTCACCCCGGAAATAACTACCGCTGTATTTCTAATGTTGTTAATAAAAACATATTTAATCCTGGTATATCAAATACTCCAAAAAAACAATTTATACATGTATCAACAGCTTATGAACCAGCAAAAAACATTCTTGGCATTGTTAAAACTATCAAAGCACTTTCCTTAAAAAGAAAAGACTTTAATCTTCAGATCATTAGTGATGGCGATACTTTAGCGGCTCATGAACTTGCAAGAGAACTTGGTATCTTAAACTCTTTTGTTGTTTTTCATGATACCAAAACAACAGAAGAAATCGCTAAAATGTATCATGGAAAAGAAGCACTTATTTTATTTAGTAATTTCGAGAATTTTCCATGTGTAATTCCTGAAGCTTGGATGTCTGGAATTCCTGTAATAGCAACTTCTGTTAATGGTATTCCAGAGTATGTAAACAGTTCCAATGGTATTTTAATTGAACCAAAAGATCAAAAAGCACTAGAAAATGCAATGAATTCAATTCTCGATAATAATAAAACATTTGACCCTGAAAAGCTCAGATCTTATGCTATTGATCACTTTAGCTATGAAGCAATTGCAGAACAATACAATTCAATCTATCAAAAAATCAAATTTCAACACTAATTTTAGATTGTAAAATCAGTTTAATAACTACTTTTATAAAATGGCTGGATCATCTTTTGGAACAATTTTTAAGCTCGTTACATTTGGAGAATCTCATGGACAAGTAATTGGTGGCATTATTGAAGGAGTGCCATCCAATATTGAAATTGATTTATCAATGATTCAAGATGAATTAAACAAAAGAAAACCAGGACAATCCAAAATCACTTCTCCAAGAAAAGAAAACGACACTGTAGAATTGTTATCTGGACTAATGGAAGGAAAAACCACTGGCGCACCTATTGGCTTTACCATTAAAAACCAAAATCAAAAGTCAGCTGATTACTCTCATCTGAAAAACACCTATCGTCCCTCTCACGCAGATCTTACATATGAAAAAAAATATGGAATTAGAGATTACAGGGGTGGTGGAAGATCAAGCGCAAGAGAAACTGCTTGTAGAGTTGTCGCTGGAGCAATTGCAAAACAAATTTTAAAAGACACAGGTATTACTTTTACCACATATGTCAATCAAATTGGCCCTTTAAAAATTGATAAGTTAAAAAATTATTCAACTGAAGAGATTGAAAGAAATTTATGTAGATGCCCAGATGAGCAACTTGCATCTCAAATGGAAGATTTAATTTTAGATGTTAAATCGAAAGGAGATACAGTTGGCGGATGTATTCAAGGAATTATTAATAATGTACCTATTGGACTCGGAGAGCCAATTTTTGATAAATTAAATGCTGAGCTTGGTAAAGCCATGCTAAGTATTAATGCAGTAAAAGGATTTGAAATTGGAAGTGGGTTTTCAGCATCATCCATGTTTGGAAGCGAACACAATGATACCATTAATAGTGATTTAAGCACTTCAACAAACAACTCAGGAGGAGTTCAGGGTGGGATATCCAATGGAATGCCTATTACATATAAAGTTGGGTTTAAACCTGTAGCGACATTAATGAAAGATCAAAAATCAATTGATAAAGATGGTCAAGAAGTAACAATTCAAGGAAAAGGCAGGCATGACCCTTGTGTTTTACCTCGCGCGGTTCCAATAGTTGAAGCTATGGCCGCTATAGTTATTCTAGATTTTTTCCTGAGACAAAAAGCAAATTCAATTAATTAATTATGATTCAAAGAGTTCAAAGTATTTATCTAATATTAAGCATGATATCAATTAGTATTTTGTTATCAGGCGTTGAGATTAT
Organism: Crocinitomicaceae bacterium; assembly: GCA_002696025.1. GTDB lineage: Bacteria > Bacteroidota > Bacteroidia > Flavobacteriales_D > Crocinitomicaceae > UBA952. Next base: position 9,161 of record NZQU01000075.1, on the reverse strand, counting down.
CAGTTTTACAGGTGTTAAAGTAAAGGCAAGTTTAAATGCATTTGGAATAAGCAAAACAGATGTATTAAGCAATCAAAATATTACTGATCAGACTTTTCCTTTATACTTGTCTATAATCGGTCTTGTTCTTTATATGTTTATATTGTTAATGCGATACAAAGACTTAAAAATTCAGCTAAAAATGATTCGAAGACTATCTCTTATCTACCTTCTTTTAATTATTAGTTTTTTGTGTTTTTCAATCTATGGATCTAAAGTGATCAATGAAAGTGATGCCACGACATCAATTGGGATGGGCTTCATTTACTTTATCATACCTTTTCCTTTTATTTTTCTAGCTCAAATAGGAATTAAAAGAGACAAAAAGCTATTGGATTCATTAAACCGACTACGTTAATAGATGAACTATTTATCCGTTGAGAAACTAAGCAAATCATATGGTGAAAAAGTTCTTTTCGGTGATTTAAACTTTGGTATAGACCAAGGTCAAAAAGTTGCCATAGTAGCGAAAAACGGAAGTGGGAAAACAACTTTATTAAATTGCCTTTTAGAAAAAGAAGATTACGATGAAGGGCGAATTGTATATAGAAATGGTATTCGAGTTTCTTTTATGGAACAAAGCGAAAATCTGCCTGAAGAATCAAGTATTAATGAAGTATTACTAGATCACGATTTACCTGAACTTAGAGCAATTAAAAGATACAGAAAAGCTTTGGCAAATAATGATGACAAAGCTCTTGAACAATCATATCAAGAACTTTCTGAATTAAATGCTTGGGATATCGAATCAAAAGTTGATCAAGTTCTTGATAAACTTGAACTTAAAAATTCTGAAAGCAAAATTAAAACCCTGTCTGGTGGGCAGAAAAAAAGAGTAGCACTCGCTAAAGTAATTTTATCTGAAGCAGACTTTTTAATTTTAGATGAACCAACCAACCATCTTGATCTGGACATGATTGAATGGTTAGAAGGCTATTTATCAAGTTCAAATGCCACCATCTTAATGGTAACCCATGATCGGTATTTTTTAGAAGTTGTTTGTAATGCCATTTTTGAATTATCCGATAAGACACTTTACAAGTACAATGGGAATTTCTCTTATTATCTAGAAAAAAAAGCGGAAAGAGAAGAACAACGTATGTCTACGATTGAAAAAGCAAGAAATACATTCAGAAAAGAACTAGACTGGATGAGAAGACAGCCTAAAGCAAGAGGAACCAAACAAAAAGCCAGAAAAGACTCATTTGTAGAAATTAAAAAAGTAGCATTTCAAAAAGTAGATTCTCAAGAGATGCAAATACCAATTAAAATGCAACGTTTAGGATCTAAGATCATTGAGCTTCATAAAATCAGTAAATCTTTTGATGAGAAAAAAATAATTGAAAATTTCTCATATAACTTCTTAAAAAAAGAAAGATTAGGTATTGTAGGTAAAAATGGTGCCGGAAAATCTACAATCCTAAACATGATTATGAATGATGTCAATGTGGATTCAGGTAAAATTGTAATTGGCGATACTGTTAAGTTCGGATATTACAGTCAAGCATTAATAAAAGTATCTGATAATAAAAGGGTTATTGATGTCATAAAAGATATTGCTGAATTTATTCCACTTGAAAAAGGAAAAGAATTTTCAGCTGCTCAGCTTCTAGAACGCTTTTTATTTCCAAGAGACATGCACTATCAATTGGTTAGTAAATTAAGTGGTGGTGAAAAAAGAAGGTTAAAATTACTAACAGTTTTAATGGACAACCCGAACTTTTTAATTCTTGATGAGCCGACAAATGATCTTGATATATTTGTTTTAAGCGTCTTAGAAGATTATCTAAGAAATTTTCCGGGCTGTTTGATTGTCGTTTCTCACGACAGATATTTTATGGATAAAATGGTTGACCATATTTTTGTCATGAATGGAGACGGAAAAATCAACAATATCATTGGAAACTATACTGCATTCAGAGAAAATGAAAAGCAAACAAAAAAAGAAAAACAAACCAAAAAAATTGTTGCATTAGCTCCTAAAGTTGATGTAAAAAAAGAAAAAAATAAATTAAACTTTAAAGAAAAAGAAGAGTTTAAAGAAATTGAAAAAGAAATTGAAAAATTAGAAATTCAAAAAAATGAAATCACCAATGAATTAGCCAATCCCTCAAAAACAGGAGAAGAGTTAAATGAAATGGGTAAAGAATTGTCATTAATAGTCCATAAATTAGAAGAAAAAACCAATCGATGGTTTGAACTTTCTGAGTTTATGTAATTATTTCTAAAACATTATTTTTACAATAAGAGAGTATCCATTATGTACAATTCAATCAGTTCAGAAGACATTAATTATTTTTCAGATCTATTACAAAGTAGGTGTTTGTTTTCTGACGAACACAAAGAAACTTATTCAAGAGACGAAACCGAAGATCTTTCTTATCATCCAGAAGTGGTTTTAAAACCTAATTCAACTTCAGAAATATCTCAAATACTCAAATATTGTAATAATAAATTAATTCCTGTTACACCTGCAGGAGCAAGAACAGGCCTTAGTGGTGGTGCCTTACCTATACATGGTGGTGTGCTTCTATCTATGGAGTTATTCAATAAAGTAATTGAAATTGATGAACAAAACAGCCAGGTTATAACAGAACCAGGAGTGATTACAGAAGAACTTCAAAATTTGGTTAAAGAAAAAGGACTTTTCTATCCACCTGACCCAGCCAGCAAAGGCAGTTGTTTTATCGGAGGAAACATTGCTGAAAACTCTGGAGGGCCCAAAGCTGTTAAATATGGGGTGACTAGTGATTATGTACTGAACCTTGAGATTGTTCTCCCTAATGGGGAAATCATATGGACAGGTGCAAACGTTTTAAAAAATGCAACTGCATACAATCTTACTCAATTAATTGTTGGCTCAGAGGGAACACTTGGAATTGTGAGCAAAATTGTATTAAAACTAATTCCACATCCAACAAGAGATATGCTCATGCTTGTCCCTTTTTATGATGCAGAAGAAGCATGTAAATCAGTTGCTGCAATATTTAATGAAGGCATTACACCAAGCGGTCTTGAATTTATGGAAAGAGATGCACTTATTTTATCTCAAAAAATGATTGATGGTTCCTCAATAGAAATAAAAGAAAACCATGAAGCACATCTACTTATTGAAGTTGATGGTTTTGAAGAGGAGCAATTAATGAAAGAATGCGAAAAAATAATGGAGGTTCTTTCAAATTTTGATACCGATGAAATTTTGTTTGCTGACAATGAAGCTCAAAAAAATACATTGTGGTCTTTGCGAAGAAAAGTTGGTGAAGCAGTAAAAAGCAAATCAATTTATAAAGAAGAAGATACGGTTGTTCCACGTTACCATCTCCCCTCCCTACTAAAAGAAATTAAATCAATTGGGAATGAATTTGGTTTTGAATCGATTTGTTATGGACATGCAGGTGACGGAAATCTTCATGTAAATATTTTAAAAGGTTCTCTTTCAGATGAAAAATGGGATAAGGAGCTTCCTGAAGCAATCAGAAAATTATTTAAAAAAGTAAAAGAATTGGGTGGCACATTATCAGGTGAACATGGTATTGGATTGGTTCAAAAGGAATACATGGATATATTCTTTTCGGGACAAACCATAGATTTAATGAAAAATATCAAGAAAATATTTGATCCCAATTGCATTTTAAATCCTGGTAAAATTTTTCCGGACTAATCTTTTATATTCTAGTTGAATACTTTGTATTTTTGCTATTCAAAATCAAAAAATGATTAAATATTATTATTTCACTGTATTATTAATTTCATGTTTGACTTTAGGATCTTGTTCTGATAGTAAAAACAAAGAAAATCAAACAGAATCAATCAAAACAACTGAAGACAGTATCTCTTATTCCTTAGGCGTTACATGGGCAGAGTTGATTTTGAATAAAACAGGAATGCAAACTGAAAATTATTCACTTATTGAACTTGTTAATGGTTTTAAAAGTGAACTCCATACCAAGGCTATATTTGATTCTTTATGCTTAAATAAAATTAAAGCGTTTGAAAGTAATTCAAAAAAAAGTCCTGAATTAAAAAATGAAGTGTCCTATTGTCTGGGTAAATTTTATGCACATGGCTTTATAACAAAATGGATCAAACCAGGAGGTATTAAAAAGATAAATTTAAATATTGTATCATCTGGATTTTCAGATATTATAATGAAAAAGAATGTGAAAATTGCCAAAGAAAAACGATCAAATCTTCACCAAATATTTTACCAACGGTTTATTGATGACATTACGGGCATCATGATGGATAGTGTAAAACTCAAAAACAATGTTCAAAAAATTGAAAATGAAATTTATATTGAGACACTTTTAGATGGAAGTGGCCCCCTTCCAAATGACTCATCAGATGTTATATTGGACTACATTTTAAGCACACCGCTAAATGATACAGTTGAAAATAGTTACAAAAGATTAGCTCAAAAAATACCCCCACCAAAATTCAATATAAAACAAATGTATGAAGGTTGGAGCCATGTTTTTCCTAAAATTAAAAAAGGAGGTAAATACCGGATTTATATACCATTTGAAATGTTTAACGACCAAAGACTTCCTTTTCCTTATATTTGCTTTTATATTGATTTCCTTGATTTTGGAGACAAAGGCAGTTTAGTAATTAATAATAAATAGTAAAACAATGGAATTGGTTTTAATAAGTATCGTTTTATTAGCTCTTGCATTTGCAGGTATTGCCATTAAAATATTGGTAAAAAAAGATGGTAAATTTGCTGGCACTTGTGCTAGTAATAATCCATATCTAAATCAAGAAGGAGAAGCTTGTAGTCTGTGTGGTGCAACGCCAGACGAGCAATGTAAAAACGAGTGAAAAGAGGGTTTATTTTTAAATACCACACCCAAAATTATAGATCCCTCTCAACACTCGATACTTGGATTATTTCAAGTATCGTGCCATTAAATTAAAAGTAACCCTCATAATTTTATAAACTTCTGTTGTTCTACTGTTCCATTCTTACATATTCTCAACCAATAAACACCATTATTTAAATTTTGAATATCAATAGATGCTTCATTAGATTCTAAAACCAGTTCTCCATCAATAGAAAAAATTTGAATTGGTTTTTGTAGAAAATTAATATCACTTATGGAAATCAAACTAGTTGAAGGATTTGGAATAATCTTCCATGAATAATCTTGCAATATCTCATTGCTTCCTAAATATTGTAATGCCAATTGAACGGCTGCATAAGCATTTACCTTACCCCAACCCCATTTTGGATCACCAGCAGCACTAATAGAACCCGTAAAGTTATCTTGTCTACAAGTAAGCTTTATGATCTCTTTAACCTCTCTTGCGGTCAAGTACGGATTGGCTTGAAGAACCAAAGCAGCAACACCTGCAACCATTGGAGAGGCCATTGATGTACCTGAGAATTTTGCAAAATGATAGGTTCTTCCGTTAAATGGAACTGAAGCAATAGAGGTGTATGAATTATCGGTATAAGATGAAATAGCTGAAGCAATGGCAACGCCAGGAGCGGCAACATCAGGTTTCATTACACCATCATATCTTGGCCCATTACTTGAAAAAGAGGCTGCTGCACCTCCGGCCAAACTACCTCCCCCTGTATAATATTGAGCGGTATAAGCGGCTATGCTAATGACATCATCTGAACACGAAGGCTCACTAATTCCATTGTTTGAATCACCCCATACAGAACCACTTCCAAAAAATGAAAAAGGCATTCCCCAATTTCCAACATCATTGCTTAGCTCTGTAACATTCCAATAGTGAACCGTTCCAGAATTTGACCTGGATTTTAAAATAACTTTTAAAGAAGTATTTGTGTTTTTCACACGAAATCGCATTTGAGGTCTTCCATTTAAAGGATGTGCGCTGTCAGCAGAAATATTGTACCATATTGTATCATTTGATGTAACCAAAAACGAATCTATGTATGTATTGGTATTGGCAGTAGAATAGTATGGGCTTTCAGCAAGAACAGAGGTAGATGCCACTTGAATAGCCATATCAAAACTATTTCCACTTTCACCCCATGCATGAATACTCTGCCCCCACATTTTTGAATGAGAAGTATATGGATAAAAATCAACTTTAGTTTTTATAGAATCATTGTCAAATACTTTTTTAAGATGGAAATTTACATTTCCGTTGTTTCCTCCTGAATTCACAAAAAGAACATCAAGATCCGTATATGAAGTGATGGCTTGACTCAATAATGATGTTCCATCAAGAGTTCCAAAATGATAAAGTCCCCAACTCATGTTAATCACGAGCCTTTTGCCATCAGCTTGAGCCTTTTGATACATCCATTCCCAAGCATCTAAAACGGCAGAGGCATCAATTAAAAAGGTGACAAAAAGAAAATTAGCTTCAAAAGCTACGCCCCTGTATTGAGTGCCGCCTCCACTCCCACCGGCTATAGAAGCAACATGGGTTCCATGAGTGGCAAAACTGTATATATTAGCAGTATCACTTCCTGCGCTGATCAAATCATTTGGAGTATTGTACTCTGTTCCATAAGAAAACCCACTTGGATTAGGTCCACTTAATTTATATTGATCCCAAGCAGCGACTATTCTTGTTTGATTTAACAATGTATCATAAAAAACAGGTGATGAATAATCAAAACCCCAATCTGTAACACCAATGTAAACATTTTTACCTGTATATCCTTGAGGTAAATTAATACCAGCATGAACACTATCTGCTCTTAAATCAGCAATTGCTCTATCAAGAGTAGGTTTGAATTTCCCAGCAATTTCTACATAAACATTTTTAAAATCAAGAGTGTTCAAATCATTTAGTCTTGAGATTGGCATTCTTAAACTTCTCACACCTATTGAAGAAGAAGCAATAGAATAGCCCTTATCTTTTAAACTATTCAAACGATCTACGCTTGATTTACACAACAATGAAATACATGATTCGCCATTATAATTTTTAATAGGGAATTTTAATCTTAAATCATTGCTTTGAGCATAGTTTGATTTAATGAAATTCAAATCAGATTTTGTATTCGCATCCATTATGGCTTGAGAGAAAATAAAAGAAAAATTAAATACAAAAAATGATAATATGCAGGTAAAATGTTTCATATGATGAATTATTAATTACATAAAATTAATCAATTTATTTGCTTATAAATTCTATGTAAGACCTTTATACTTTAATTTATATATATCTTTAAAATTATTTAATATTTACCGATGAAAATCTTTTGTAAACTCTCTTTATTATTTACTTGCTTTATTCATTCATGTAATACCAACACAGAACAAATCAGCACTGAAAATCAAATTGAAATTCAAGATGAATACAAAAGTATTTTAGAAAGGCATCCAAATGCAAGTTTTGAAGAACAAACAAAGCTATTTATTGAAGAGAATCAGCGCATCAACAAAAACGAAAATTATTCATTTGAAATTATTAAAGGAAAATTTAATAATGATGAATATGAAGATGCTGTCATAGCGGTTAATCGATACGAATATGCCGTTGACAAAGCTTCAAAATCACCCAATCCAAGCAGAAGAGCAGAAATTGGCTTTATGGGCTACGAAAATTTCTTTTATTTCTTTGATGGTGCTTCACAAGACTTCAATACCAAACCCACTTTAATTCAATCTACCCCACTGGTTCCATTAAAAATATCTTCTCAAAAAATAACATCATCAACAAAACAGGACCTAATAGTTGAATACCGAATAAGAAACAGTGCTCGTATTAATATTTATAATTTCTCAAAACAAAAATCCTTTCTCACTTTTAGCTGGAAAAAATATGATGGATTTGGAACAGATGAGCACATTTCTAATGTGTTTGAATTTGAAGATTCAAAAAAATCGAATTCAAAAAATATCAAAATTTTTAAAGGGTTAATTACCAATAATAAGAAGGTTAAAAACCATGATAAAGAAGACGCTAAAATAAAGAAAGAAAATAATTTATTACACACCTTTTATTTTGACAAAAAAATCAACAAGTATGTGACTATAAAAGAGTAATTAATTTAGTTTTTGACGCTTTAAAAGATACCTTAATAAAACTGCATCATAATTCTCATGTATATCGACTGGCATAAAATCTATTCGCTGGTCCAAACACCTCATTTCGATTTCATTAAAGTATTTGTTAATCTCTTTTTTATAGGATTCTCTAATTTCTGCAGGCTCAACTTTCATCTCCTCTCCTGTCTCCATATCTATCAACTTATGTGGCTTGTTGCCTAAATCAAAATCAACTTCCAATTGTTTATCTACAGTATGAAATAAAATAACTTCGTGTTTGTTATGTTTCATGTGTTCCAATGCCTGAAATAAATCATCTACTTTTTCAGGATCATCTAATAAATCAGAAAAAATAACAAACATACTTCGTCTATGGGTCGTTTCTGCTAAATCATGAAGAACTTTGATAATGTCTGTTTTTCTTTTGTTCTTTGATGAATAATCGTACAAACACTCCTCAAGCTTACTTAAAATAAATCTTAAATGAGTTGCAGATGACTTAGCTTTGGTATGGAGATCAATCTGATCAGATATTAATGATAAGCCAACAGCATCTCTTTGTTTTTTCAACAATTCCATTAAACAAACGCAAGAGAGAATAGCATGCTCTAATTTATTTTTCTCTTTGTTTTGAGGAAAATACATAGAACTTGATGTATCAATAACAAATTGACACCTTAAATTGGTTTCTTCCTCATACTTTTTTGTAAACAACTTGTCGGTACGAGCAAATAATTTCCAATCAATGTGTCTTGTTGATTCTCCAACATTATAAATTCTATGCTCTGCAAATTCTACTGAAAAACCATGAAAAGGGCTTTTATGCAATCCTGTAATAAAGCCCTCTACTACTTGTTTAGCCAATAATTCAAGATTACCGAATTTTAGGTTTCCTTCAAGTGATAGAGATTTCATAATTATTACTTATCTAAAACAAATATAAGATAAGATCTAAATAAATAGATTCGTGGTAAGTATTAAGTATGCATTAATATCAATTTCCTCATTTTTAATTGCCATTTAAAAACCTTATATTCATAGAATTATGCTAGCATAAGCAAAAACTAAACACTTTCTTAATTAAATATCAGAATCATGAAAATCCACTATTTTTTAGCCTTTTTTTTATTGACAATT
>NZQU01000074.1 GCA_002696025.1 Crocinitomicaceae bacterium | reverse complement strand
CCTGAGGGAATACAAATAACCATTCTGAGTGCAGGATTAAATAATGTGCGACCAGGATTGATCATTTTGATCATTCCTCGAATCATTTGCTCTGCGCTTTGAAAATCTGCAATTACCCCATCTTTTAAGGGCCGAACAGTTTCTATTCGTTTATGGGTCTTTCCATGCATTTGTTGCGCCTTTTTTCCAATAGCAACAATTTTACCAGATTGAATATCTTTTGCAACGATAGAAGGTTCATCAACTACAACCTTATCATTCCATATGATAAGTGTGTTGGCAGTACCTAAATCTATAGCAATTTCTTGTGTAAAAAAACTAAATAAACCCATATTAATTTAACGAGATTTTTTTAAATAATATATAAAAATACACTTATAAAATTATAATCATAGAATTTTATTTATTCTATATATAAAATTTAGTGTTTAAAATGTCTTGTTCCTGTAATTACCATTTTCATATCAACAGAATCACAATAGTCTATTGATAGCTGATCTTTAATTGAGCCACCAGGATGAACAACGGATTTAATACCTGCTTTATGTGCAATTTCGACGCAATCAGGAAAAGGAAAAAAAGCATCAGATGCCATTACACTATTATTTAAATTAAACTTAAATGTATTGGCTTTTTGAATGGCTTGATTTAAGGCGTCCACTCTAGATGTTTGGCCTGTACCACTAGCTAATAATTGTTGGTTTTTAGCTAAAACAATTGTATTTGACTTGGTGTGTTTTGCAATTTTATTTGCAAAAATCAAATCTTCAATTTCTTGAGAGTTCGGGGAGTTTTTAGTAACAGACTTAAATTCTTTATCTGTTTCAGTTAGTAAGTCTCGATTTTGAATTAATAAACCATTAAAAGCCGTTCTTACAATTTGTTTGGAAGGGGAAAAAGGTTTTTGAATTAAAATTATTCTGTTTTTTTTCTGTTTAAGAATTTCTAATGCTTTCTTTGAGTAAGAAGGAGCAAGGATTACTTCAAAAAACAAAGAATGCATGTTCTCTGCGCAATCTTCAGAAATTTCTTTATTTGAAATTAAAACCCCACCAAAAGCACTTATAGGATCACCAGCAAGAGCTCCTTTATATGCTTCTTCAATGGTGTCTCTAGTTGATAATCCACAGGCATTATTGTGTTTTAATATGGCAAATGTAGGCTTGCTATTGATAAATTCATGCATTAAACAAACGGCGGCATCAACATCAAGAAGATTGTTATAAGAAAGATCTTTTCCATGAACTTTTGTAAAAACAGAGTCAAGATCACCATGAAATTCTCCTTTTTGGTGTGGGTTTTCTCCATACCTTAATGAGGTGACTTGATCATTAGAAGGTTTAAACCATTTGTTTATTTGTTTATCATATTCTGATGAAACCTGAAAAGCTTTTTTTGCAAAGGCTTGTCTTTGCTCTATTGTTGTTTCTCCATTTTGATCTTTTATTAATTTTATTAAAGAAAGATAATTGTCAACGCTCGGAATAATAACAACATCGTTAAAGTTTTTTGCAGCAGCTCTAATTAATGCAATACCACCAATATCAATTTTTTCAATAATTTCATCATCAGTACCACCTTCTTTAACCGTTTCTTTAAAGGGATATAAATCAACAATCACAAGGTCAATAGATGGAATTTCATATTTCTTTAATTGCTCTTGATCAGAAACATCATTTCTTCTATTTAAAATACCACCAAAAACTTTAGGGTGAAGGGTTTTAACTCTTCCCCCTAAAATAGATGGGTAAAAAGTTAAGTCTTCAACAGGCACAACCGGTATGTTTAGGTTTTCAATATGCTTTTGAGTTCCTCCAGTAGAAAAAATGGTTACATTTCTTTTATGAAGCTCACGAACAATAGGATCTATTCCTTCTTTGTTATAAACTGAAATAAGTGCAGATTTTATTTTAACCGAAGACATGATATTTTGTATTAAAAAATGAAATACAAAGGTAATAATATGAATAGCATTAAAAAGACTAATTACAAATCAAATTATACTTTTAACTTTGCTGCAGGTATAATTGACTTTTTTTTATGAGCGACTCTATAAAACACGAATGTGGAATAGCCTTGTTGAGGTTAAAAAACCCCCTTCAATTTTATGTTGAAAAATATGGAACTGCATTTTATGGGATAAACAAACTCCATTTATTAATGGAAAAGCAACACAATAGAGGTCAAGATGGTGCCGGAGTGGCCAATATAAAATTAGATGTAGCTCCAGGAGAAAGATATATTTCTAGAACCAGATCAGCAAAAAAGTCTCCTATTCAAGATGTTTTTCAGCAAATTAATAGTAGGTTTCTTTCTCTTGCAGAAAAATCACCTGAATTATTAAAAGACGCAACATACTTAAAAAAGAATTTTGGTTTTACAGGCGAGTTGTTTTTAGGTCACTTAAGATATGGAACTTTTGGAAGAAACTCCATTGAAAGTTGTCATCCATTTTTAAGACAAAATAATTGGATTACAAGAAACCTTGTTGTTGCTGGAAACTTTAACTTAACAAATGTTGATGAGCTCTTTGATGTTTTACTTAGAGTAGGCCAGCATCCTAAGGAAAAATCAGACACTGTAACTGTGATGGAAAAAATAGGTCATTTTTTAGATGTTGAAAATGATGAAATGTATAAGGAACTGTCTTCAGAGGGACTATCAAATGTTCAAAAATATGAGAAAATAGCTAAAAACATAAGTATTGAAAAAATCCTAAAAAAAGCATCTGAGGATTGGGATGGAGGATATTCGATGGCAGGTCTTTTAGGTCATGGAGATGCGTTTGTTTTAAGAGACCCTTCCGGAATAAGACCAGCATTTTGGTATGAAGACGATGAAATTTGCGTTGTTACATCAGAAAGACCAGTGATTCAAACAGTCTTTAATATATCAGCATCAAAGATAAAAGAGCTAAACCCTGGTCATGCATTGATTATTAAAAAAGAAGGTACTTGTACTGAAAAATTAATTAACGAGCCAAAAGATAAAAAAGCGTGTTCATTTGAAAGAATCTATTTCTCTAGAGGCTCTGATACAGATATATATAAAGAAAGAAAGACTTTAGGAAGAAAACTTGTCAATCAAATTTTGGAGTCAATAAATAATGATTTAGACAATAGTGTGTTTTCCTTTATTCCAAATACCGCCGAGGTTTCTTTTTATGGTTTGGTAGAAGGATTACATGACCATGTAAATAATTTAAAAAAGAATAAGATACTAAAATTAGGAAATGATATAACAGAGGAAAAGCTTAATAATATTCTTCTTACTAAGCCAAGAATAGAAAAAATAGCAATTAAAGACGCAAAGCTTCGAACCTTTATTACTCAAGATGATTCAAGAGATGACCTTGTTGCTCATGTTTATGATATAACATATGGTGCTGTTGAATCAAATAAAGATAACTTAATTGTTGTAGATGATAGTATTGTAAGAGGAACAACTCTTAAGCAAAGCATTTTAAAAATTTTAGACAGATTATCTCCTAAAAGAATTATTGTTGTGTCTTCTGCGCCTCAAATTAGATATCCAGATTGTTATGGTATTGACATGGCAAAGCTTGGAGATTTTGTTGCTTTTGAAGCGGCGATATCTCTTTTAAAAGACTCAGGCAAAGAGCATGTCATAGAAGAGGTTTATCAAAAGTGCTTAAAACAAAAAAATCTACCAAAAGAAGAGGTCATAAATTATGTGAAAGAAATATACAAACCATTTACTCCTGAAAAAATATCAGAAAAAATAACTGCCTTACTAAAACCATCAGAGGTAAGGGCTGAGGTTGAAATAATTTATCAAAACATAGAAAATCTTCACTCAGCTTGTCCAAATAATACCGGCGATTGGTATTTTACAGGAAATTATCCAACTCCTGGAGGAAATAAGGTTGTTAATCAAGCATTTATTAACTGGAAAGAAAACAAACAAACTAGAGCGTATTAAAAATATGGAAACTTATTACAACCCTGAAGACCTTAAAAAATTTTCTGAAGTAGGAGACTTTCAAAAAGAATTTTCTGATAAATTTTTCGAATATTATGGAGCGGTATTTAAAGATAGTGCTTTAAGTGAAAGAGAAAAGTCTATAATTGCTCTAGCGGTTGCTCATGCGATTCAATGTCCTTATTGCATTGATGCTTATACAACTGATAGTTTAGAAAAAGGATATACGGAAGAGCAAATGATGGAAGCCGTTCATGTGTCTTCAGCTATAAGAGGTGGGGCTTCATTGGTGCATGGTGTTCAGATGATGAACAAAGCAAAAAAACTAATGATGTAACTCATTACTTATTCACTTTTTTTTTATCATAACTTTTCTTGATTTTATTCATATCATATTTAATATATATATAAATTCGTTTTTATAGTTTATGTATGAGTTATATAGCGATATTTTGCGGAGGCTTTTCATCAGAGTTTGATGTCTCAATTAAAAGCGGAAAAACAATTTTAAATAATATACCAGAGCCATATAAAGGGATTCTTGTGGTTGTTAAAAAAGGTATATGGGAAGCACAGTTAGAGGGCAAAACATATTCTTTTAGTAAAGAAGATTGCTCCATTACAATAGAAAATAAAAAAATTAATATTGTTGCGGGAATAGTTTATGTTCATGGAGATCCAGGAGAAAATGGAAAAATACAAGCGCTCTTGGACCTTAATCAGGTTCCTTATATTAACTCTGGACCTTTAGCATCTGCTTTATCATTTGATAAGTGGTTTTGTAATGAGTTTTTAAGAGGCTTTAATATTCCTGTCGCAGAAGCAATTCTTTTAAAAAAAGGAGACCCATACATTTCAGAAGAAATAATTAAAGAACTAAAGCTTCCTCTTTTTGTCAAACCTTGTGATTCTGGATCAAGTTATGGCATTTCTAAAGTTAAAACCCAAGATGAATTAAAGAAGGCAGTTGATGTTGCTTTCCAAGAAGGAGAAACCGTTCTAATAGAATCTAACCTTAATGGTGTTGAGGTAACCTGTGCTCTTTATAAAGGAAGAAAAGGAGAGATTAAAACANTGCCTTTAACAGAAATTTTNACTGAAAATGANTTTTTTGATTTTGATGCCAAATACAAAGGCCAATCCCAAGAAATTACTCCAGCAAGAATTAGTNTNGAAGAAGCTCAAAAAGTTCAAGAACTAAGCANAAGAATTTATAATTTGTTGCAGTTAGGATCAATAGCAAGAATTGACTTTATGATGGTCAATAANNAGCCTTACGTTATTGAGGTAAATACAACACCAGGGTTTTCCGAACAAAGCATTATTCCTAAAATGTTAAAAGTAAATAAGCAATCTATTTTAGAATTTTGGGAAGAAATAATTTCAGTAGAATTAGAGGGGGCATAAATAAACTTTATAAAGAAACCTTAAGAGATCCAGCTGCCACTGCTCTAATAAAAAGAGACTTTTCCATAAGGCTAATTTGCTTGATATTAATTTCATCAATTGTTCCAGAGAGAGTTATTTTCGACATATACTCTTTATTTAAAGCAGTATTTATTTGATTTTTCACAAGGTCAAGCTCTTCATTTAAATTAAATACGGCTGCGGCAACCATTTTTTCTTTAACCTTTTTGTTTAATAGCCACTTTGCAGATTTTAGTAATACATTTTTTGATTTTATATCGAAGTCTAAATCAGGAAAACTTAAAACTTTATCCTTCATATTATAATTTGGAGTTCCAACTAAAAAAAGAGTTCCTTTCTTTTTTCCAGAAAAAGATATTTTTATACCAATTTTTGTATTAGAAGCATTAAAAACGGAGCATTCTTTAAAAATAAACTTGTGTTTATTAATTTTAATACTGCTGTCTTTTAGTTGATTGTTTATTAATATTGAAAGAGAGTCAAAATGCTCCTTTATATCGAATTCAACAGAAAAACCATCTTCTTTTTTATAAGTTGATAGATCTGGAACTTTAGATAATTTAAAAGAGGAATCAATGGATGAATTAAAAATAGGCGTTGCATATAAATTGAAATTAAGATAAGCCAGATCATTTTTATAATTTAAATCGCTCAGACTAATTTTTTTAGGGTTTATATATAAATAACCAAAAGAAGCCAAAGGGATTGGCTCTGAAATTTTATCCCATAAAATTTGCGCCTCTTTTTTAAAGTTTGTTTCTTCAATTTGTGAGTCAATTTCAATTGCCATATTTTTTAATGAAGCTTGAAATTCTTTTTTAACTTCATTTGTAGCATCATATTTAAATACAGTAATTTTACAAGGGTCTAATAAATTTAACTTAAGAAGCTTGGTATTAGAGTGAATAGAATAATCTTTATTGAGCCTTAAGTAGCTACCAAACTGAACTTTTATTTTTTTCATGGGCTCATCAATCCCACAAGAGGCGTATATTCTAGGAATAACACAATTCCCTGTTTTATTAAAAAGAGAAGTGCATTTTGGACAATAATTTAATTTCAGGCTATATTTACCATTAATTGTAGAAATTAATTGGTTTCCTACCCCATAAAAGGTTAATGGGGACCGTTTAAATATATATGAATAGCTGACTCCTTCACACATGTTTTTTGCGCCATTAAATTCTTTAGGAGCAGCAGAATTAATTTCTTTGTAAAATGGTTTTAACCTAATGCTAATAGGAAGATTAATTATAGAAAGCTCTTGTTTTTTTATTGTTAGCTTTTCATTTTCTATTTCAGGTAATGGAGCCTTTATTGTTTTACAAGAGAAAAACAAAGGAACAAAAAACACTAAAAATTTAGCATAACTAAAATGAATATTTGAATAAAGAGTCAAAATAAACCCTTATAAAGAATCAATAATCTGATTAAGCGTTTTACTCGCTCTCATTTGTTCTGACGCAAGCGTGTCATTTGGCAAATAATATCCTTTAAGGTCAATAGGTGAACCTTGAGCATCATTTAACTCATTAATAATAACGTTTTCATTTGTGATCATTGATTCGTACACTTTATCAAAAGTGCTGCTTAATTCTGTATTTTCAGCTTGCTCTTTTAATTCTTTTGCCCAATACATTGCCAAATAAAAATGACTACCTCGATTGTCTAATTCATTGACCTTACGAGAAGGAGACTTGTTGTTCATTAAAAATGAAGTTGTAGCGTCGTCTAATGTTTTCCCAAGTAAAATAGCCTTTTCATTATCGTTATTTTCACCTAAATGATTAAGAGAAACAGCAAGAGCAAGAAATTCACCTAAAGAATCCCATCTTAAATGACCTTCTTTTTCAAATTGCTGAACGTGTTTAGGAGCAGAGCCTCCAGCCCCTGTTTCAAAAAGACCACCACCATTCATTAAAGGTACGATCGAAAGCATTTTTGCTGAAGTACCTAGCTCTAGAATAGGAAATAAGTCTGTTAAGTAGTCTCTTAAAACATTTCCAGTAACAGAAATAGTGTTTTTTCCATTTTTTAATCTTTCAAGAGAAAAATTAGTGGCGTCAACAAGAGATAATATTTGAATATCCAAGCCATTTGTGTCATGTTCTTTTAAATAAGTATTAACTTTATTAATTAATTCTTTATCATGTGCCCTGTCTTCACTTAGCCAAAAAATAGCAGGCCAACCGGTTGCCCTAGCCCTATTAACAGCTAGTTTTACCCAATCTTTAATAGGTTCATCTTTAACTTGGCACATTCTCCAGATATCTCCTTTTTCAACATCATGAAAAATTAAAACATTGTTACTAGTTGAGTCAATAATTTCAACCCTACCATTTTCTTGAATTTCAAATGTTTTATCATGAGAGCCATATTCCTCGGCTTTTTGTGCCATTAAGCCAACATTTGAAACGGTTCCCATTGTTTTTGGGTCAAAAGCCCCATTTTTCTTGCAAAAATCAATAGTAGCTTTATATAAAGGAGCATAACTACTATCGGGAATAACTGCAAGAGTGTCTTTGGTTTTACCCTCATGATCCCACATTCTTCCTGATGTTCTAATCATAGCCGGCATTGAAGCGTCAATAATTACATCACTTGGAACATGAAGATTTGTAATCCCTTTATCAGAGTCGACCATTGCGATACCTGGTCTTTCTGAATAACAGCTTTGAATATCAGCCTCAACTTCAGATCTTTTACTATCGTCTAGTTTGGTGAGTTTATTTAGAAGGTCTCCAAAACCATTATTAACATCAACATCTAATTGATTAAATAGCTCTTGGTGCTTTTTAAAAACGGGTTCAAAAAAACATTTAACAGCATGTCCAAATATGATAGGGTCAGAAACCTTCATCATTGTAGCTTTCATGTGTAATGAAAACAAAACATCTTCCTTTAAAGCTCTGTTTATTTGACTATTAATAAATGAAATCAGCGCACTTTTGCTCATTAGTGAAGCGTCAATAATTTCCCCATCTAATAACGAAATATCTTCTTTTAATATGGTTTTATTTCCATTATTATTTGTAAAAACAATTTTTACTGTTTTGTTTTGATTAATGGTTATTGACTTTTCAGAATTACAAAAATCACCACTATTCATGTGAGACACATCAGTATTAGAACCAGAATTCCAAGCACCCATTGAATGAGGGTTTTTTCTAGCAAACTCTTTTACCGCTTTAGGGGCTCTTCTATCTGAGTTTCCTTCTCTTAAAACTGGATTAACAGCACTTCCTTTAATTTTGTCATATTTGTTTTTTATAATGCGATCTTGCTCTGTTTTAACATCTTCTGGGTAGTCGGGAAGTTCATAACCGTTATCTTGTAATTCTTTGATTGCGCTTTTGAGCTGGGGAATAGATGCACTAATATTTGGCAATTTAATAATATTGGCCTCTGGTTTTTTTGCAAGTATACCAAGCTCAGATAGTGAGTCATTAATTCTTTGATTTTCATTTAAAAACTCAGGGAAATTTGCAATGATTCTTCCCGCTAGTGATATATCACTTAATTCAACCTCTACATCAGCATGTTTAAGGTAATTTTTGATTATTGGAAGAAAAGAATAAGTTGCTAATGCAGGAGCTTCGTCTGTTTTGGTATAAATAATTTTTCCCATTTCGCTTTCTATTTATTGAAATTTTAATATTGGCATTAATATAAGCAACAAAAGTAAAGGAAGTATTACTTAATGTCAATTCTTTCTTCAATATCGATTTTAAATCGAAACTTATATTATGATTTTTCGTTTATTAAACTGTATGAACTTTCGTTTAATAGTTTTCTTTTTATTTATTTTTAATATCCATTTAGATGGGTATTCTCAGTTGTTCGGAAAGAAGACGGTAAATATCTCTCAATGTGAGGGTATTATTAATGTATCCGAATCAGGAACTTATTTACTTCAATTTATAGGAATAGAGGAGTCAGAAAATGGGTCTTTTATTAATTATTTAAAAGACAGTGTTAGTTCTAATTTAATTTGGTCATACTATAACCCTAAGCAAAAGGGAGAAATAAAAATAAGTTTATCTGTTGATCAACAAAAAGCAGCGATATTAATTTTTGAAACCTCCAAAAAACACCTTTGTAATGATATAAAACAAGGCAAAGCAAAAGCGCTTTATAATAATTCAAGCATTACTAATAATTCAACAGAGGAATTTGTTTTTGAGTGCAATAAGGAAAAATCATATGTATTTGTTTTTATAGGAGAAAGTAAAGCTTCAAATAAAATAAATTTCGATTTTGAATTTATTCCAACAGATGAAAATGGAAATGAGATTATTGATGAAAAAATAGTTGATTTTACATATGGTAAAGACATTAATAATACTCTTATTAAAATTATAAATTCAAAAACTCATAAGCCCGTCACGGCTAACTTAACGATTATAGGTTCTAAAAGCATTAGTGGTTACTACCAGGCAAGTGACCTATATATTCCAATATTAAAAAGAACAAAGGCTTTAGTTAAAGTAGACTGTAAAGGTTTTTTCTCAAAAGATATTGAGCATCGTTTTCTTGATAGTCAAAAAGATACGATTTTGGTTGATTTAGATCCACTAACGGTGGGTGCATCAATACAGTTTGAAGAAATAGAGTTTTATAGAGGAACAAGTACAATAAAAAAGAAGTCAGAAAAAAAAGTAAAAAGACTGGCAGATTTTTTAGCTCTAAATGCGATCGTTAAAATTGAAATACAAGGCCACGTTAATGCAAAAGGAAAAAACACACCATCTAATGTTAGATTGTCGAAAAAAAGAGCAAAAAGAGTCTTGAAAAAGCTCATCCAAAATGGAATCGATAAAAATAGATTAACGGCAGTTGGTTTGGGAAATAGCGCACCAGTATATCCAAAACCGAAACATTCATATGAGGAACAAGCAAACAGAAGGGTTGAAATTATGATTAAATAATCATTTAATGCTTTGTTATTTATATGTTATTTTTGCTTATAATCACTTTAATTAATACGCTTAATTAATAGATGGTAATAATAGGGAAGTTATTAAAAAAAGGAACAGAAATAAGTTATAGGCGAAATGCCAATAACAGTAAAGAGTACATCAAGCAATTAAAGACATTAAAAAAACTACTCTTCACTTCAAAAAATACAGAGTTTGGTTTTTTTCACTCTTTTAATAATATTTTAAGTAGGCCCGATCTTGTTAAATCTTTTCAACAGCAAGTACCTGTGATGGATTATGATGCTTTTTATAAGCAATGGTTAAAAAAATCATTAGAAGGACAAGCCAATATAAATTGGCCGGGAAAGATAAAATATTTTGCGCTTTCTTCTGGAACTACAGGCTCTCCTAGTAAAAGAATTCCTGTCACAGAGGGTATGATTAGGTCATTTCAGAAAACAAGTATTCGACAGTTGGCAACTCTTCATGAAATTGATTTACCTGAGGCCTTTTTTTCCTCTCAATTTTTAACTGTTGGCGGCTCTTCAAGGCTAACAAAGAAAAGCAACCATATAGAGGGGGATTTAAGTGGTATTTTAAAAAAACACACATCATTATTAGCAACTCCTTTTACAAAGCCTGGTTATAGAATTTCAAATATTAAAGATTGGAATAAAAAAATTGACTTAATTGTTCAAAAAGCCCCAAAATGGAACATTGGAATTATTGCGGGTATCCCAAGTTGGTGTATTTTGCTAATGGAACGAATAATAAACCATTATAATTTGAATAATATCCATGATATATGGCCAAACCTTCAAGTTTATGTTCATGGTGGAGTTTTCATGGGTCCATACAAAGAGAAATTAGAAAAACTTTGTTCTAAAAAGGTACACCTTTTAGATACATACCTCGCTAGTGAAGGATACTTTGCTTATCAGACGTCATCATCATCTATAGGAATGAAACTTCTTCTAGATACCGGCATTTTTTATGAGTTTATACCCTTTAACTCTGATTATTTTGATCAACATGGCCAAGTAATTAATTCTAAAAAAGCACTGACACTTAGCCAAGTAAAAGAAGGGATTGATTATGCTCTTGTTATAACTACAAACGCCGGCTTATGGAGGTATTTAATTGGAGACTTAGTTAGGTTTGTTAATATTACAGAAAGGGAACTGATAATAACAGGAAGAATAAAACAGTTTTTAAGTCTTTGTGGTGAACACCTCTCTCTTGAAAACATTAATGAAGCAATTATAAATCTTTCAAAAAAAGAAAAAATTGACATTATTGAATTTACAATTTTTGCAGATGAAATAAATCAATGTCATCATTGGTTTATTAGCTCTAATGAACCCATAAATAGTGAGGTATCTGAAAAAATGGATAAGGAGTTGTGCTCGCTTAATGATGACTATGCTTCTGCAAGAAAATACACATTGGGAGCACCAAAAATTTCGGTTTTAAATAAAAGTGTTTTTTATGGTTTTCTTAATTCAATGGGCAAACAAGGAGGACAAAATAAATTCCCAAGAGTATTGAACAAAACTCAAGCAAAAAAATGGCTGAAATTTATAGGAACATCAAAAAATAGTTCATAATAGCCCTTTTTCATACATTTACAAAAAAAACGCATGCTCCTTTCAATGACAGGCTTTGGTAAAAGCAACACAATCTTAAATGAGAAAAAAATCTCTATTGAGATTAGAACGCTTAATAGCAAATCAATTGAGTTAAAAACTAAAATTCCACTAGAGTATAGGGGTATTGAAACTCAAATAAGAAAAATGTTAAGCTCAAAATTATTTAGGGGAAAAATAGACTTAAGTATTTATTCAGAAAGTACAAAAGGAAATCATCAAAATATTTTAGATATTGACAGAGTTAAAAATTATTATGAAGAACTAAAAGAGATTAATGAAAAGCTAGGAGAGTCTTCTAGTGATTATCTTTCTATGGTTTTAAAAATGCCCGACATATATTCTCAACAAGAAAAAGTTGTTTCAGAAGAAGAATTGAATACGGTAATGACTCTTTTAGAAAAGGCATGTGATTTAACTATTAAATTTAGAGAACAAGAAGGAAAAACTATAGAGGCAGACTTTGTCAACTATATATCAAACATTAAAACTAGAATTAAAGAAGTAGAGCGTTTTGAAAATGATAGATTAGAGAAGATTAAGCAGAAAATATACTCGGGTTTATCATCAATAAACCTTTCTAATATTGATGAAAATAGAATGGAACAAGAACTTCTTTTTTATATTGAAAAACTGGACATTTCAGAGGAAAAATCTAGACTAAACAATCATTTAGTTTATTTTTTAAAAACAATGGAAGAGCCAAATAATGGCAAGAAACTGGGGTTTATCTCACAAGAGATAGGACGGGAGATAAATACATTAGGAAGTAAAAGCAATCATACAGAAATGCAACAAATTGTTGTTGAAATGAAAGATTTTTTAGAAAAAATTAAAGAGCAGGTTTTAAATACTTTGTAATGAAATCAAAAAAAGGAAAATGTATTGTAGTGTCTGCTCCTTCAGGAGCAGGAAAAACCACAATTGTACATTCTTTATTAGAGGAAATTGAAAATCTTTCTTTTTCTATATCTGCTTGCAGTAGATTGCCAAGAAAAAATGAGGAAAATGGAAAAGATTACCATTTTATATCTCTAAATGAATTTAAAGAAAAAATCAATAAGCAAGAATTTATAGAGTGGGAGGAGGTTTACAAAGACTCTTATTATGGGACATTGAAACAAGAAGTTTATGGTCTATGGGATAAGGGAAAGGCTGTTGTTTTTGATGTCGATGTAATTGGGGGAATTAATATAAAAAATCAAATGAAAGAACAATGTCTTTCAATTTTTATCAGTCCATTGCACATAGATATTTTAGAAAAACGATTGCGACAAAGACAAACAGAGTCTG
>NZQU01000073.1 GCA_002696025.1 Crocinitomicaceae bacterium | reverse complement strand
ATGACCTGATCGTGGTAGTTAAAAACGCCAACACCATTTTCTCTAAAATCATGATATATCTGTCTATCACGCTCCAATTCATAGAAGGGGTATTCGTTATTAAAATAAAGTGACTCAACATTATTTTCTTGGATAAAATCCCATAAAACATTTGGAGAATTAGCAAAAGTCTCTGCATCCAGCACAACAAGCGGAATATTAATTTTTTCCAATTCAGTTTTTAGACGATAGAGAACATGAATGCCCCGTGGTTGAAGGCCAAGCAAAACAGTATTTTCAAAAGTGTCGTGATTTTCAATTAATTGATAACAAAGTCTACTGAGCGTTAATTTTAATTCAATTTCATTCAGAATGACTTGTTTTTCCATCCAATAATTAATTGTCAGCAAATATACGTATGTTTTAGTATTCACAAAGAATAAAAAACAATATATTATGCTTTTTTATTTGTTAAGTAAGCAATCCATCATAATGCCAGATAACTTCTCTGTATTTTCTGAAGTTTTATCAGTATTTACTTCAAAATATGAATTGTATTCGTTTTCTAATGAAGAAATAATACAATCTTGAATCATTTCATCTGTAATATCTCTTTTTAAATCATTTCTTGCAGCTTCTTTGTCAGAGTCTGACCATGACCCTTTTTCACTTATTTTTTTTCTGCAATCTTTTATCGCTT
The DNA here is from genome assembly GCA_002696025.1 of Crocinitomicaceae bacterium. GTDB lineage: Bacteria > Bacteroidota > Bacteroidia > Flavobacteriales_D > Crocinitomicaceae > UBA952. Next base: position 29,249 of record NZQU01000073.1, on the reverse strand, counting down.
GCGCAGCCCCCATTCTATCTGAATCTGCATCTGCAAATGATTCGTATTTAGATTCTAAAGTTTCAACAACACAATTCTTAAATTTTAAAGAAAATTTAGAGGATGTTTTTTTTTCAGCAATATTGATTTGTTCCATGGCTTTCTTTTTATCTGAATCGGTCCATTTTCCTTTAGAACTAAACTCACATGAAGAAAAGAAAATAAATATTGCAATAATTAAAAGCGATTGAAGTAAATTCATAATGTAGTTTTAAGTCACAAAAAAACCCGATGAAACACCGGGTTTAAAATAATTTAGATGAGATTATTTTGTCATGCAATCCATCATTAAATTTGTAAGCTTTTCAGTATTTTTTTCTGATTCATCTGAATTTGCATCATAGTAAGAATCATATTCTTTCTCTAATGAAGAAATAATACAGTCTTGTACAGCTTTATCTGTAATATCTCCTTTAATTTCATCTCTTGCAGCTTCTTTATCTGAATCTGTCCATGCACCTTTTTTACTGCTTTCACATGAAACCATCCCAATTGCTAAAAAAGCAAATACTCCAATTGTTAATAATCCTTTTTTCATATTTTTTTATTTAAACGTTTAATATACCAAAGCTAAACATTATTAGCTATAATAAAAATCAATAAGAAGGAAAACATAAAAAATATTTTTCAACAGGTTGTGCCAATGCTGATATATTTAAATTATCAGAGGCACTTGGCAGATCAACTATTTCGCCATCTTTTTTTAATAACATAATGTTCTGCTTACTTGTATTATATGCATTATTAGATAAGACTTCCGAGTATACCATATAGTCCAACTCATCATCAGATAAATTAAATTGTTTGGCGACACGTGCACGCTCATTTTCAATTCTTTCACTAGAAAATGGAGTAGCTGATATTTCAATTTTAAATAATCCCCTATTAATTAAACCATTAGCAAGCATAGATAAAACATCATCATCTGAATTTTGCCATTCTTTGATTGCAGACCAAATATCATTGTCATCAATAGCAGCGAAATGATTTAAAGCCGTATTGTCCTTTTCAAAATCATTCTTGGTAATGTTATTATTTAAAAAATAAGCCAAAGACGAATTTGCAAAGATTTCATGACCTTTTTGAGCAAGATGCTTGGCTCTTCTTAATATATGTATCAGCATGTATTCAGCAGAAACAACTGTTTTGTGCATGTAAACTTGCCAATACATCAATCTTCTTGCAATTATAAATTTTTCTACAGAATAAATTCCCTTTTCTTCTAAAACCAATTGATTATTAGAAACATTCAACATATCAATCAAACGTTCTGTTCCAATAATTCCTTCACTAACACCCGTATAGAAACTATCTCTATTTAAATAATCCAATCGATCCATATCCAATTGACTAGATACAAGTTCATATAAATATTTTTTTGGATGTTTGTTTTCAAAAATCAATAAGGCCTGATGCAAATCGGATCCAAATTCTTTTTTTAATTCATTGATAAAATATGAAGTTAGTTCCTCATGGGTAATTCCTGAAACGATATCATATTCTAAGGCATGACTAAAAGGACCATGGCCAATATCATGAAGCAATATGGCAAGAAGTACAGCTCTTTCTTCTTCGTCACTAACCTCATGGCCTTTGCGTCTAATTGTTGCTATGGCAGTTCTCATTAAGTGCATTGCACCTAAAACATGATTAAACCTCGTATGCATGGCTCCAGGATATACCAAATGAGTCAAGCCTAGCTGTAAAATTCTTCTCAATCTCTGAAGATATGGATGCTCTATGACATCAAATAAAATTTCATCTGAAATAGTAATAAAACCATATACAGGATCGTTAATAATTTTCTTTTTATTTGTTCTATTTAACTTTTGCATCAAAAATGAATACTTTTAAACATTACATCAAATCTAATAAACAAAATATGGAAACAACAATTTTATGGGCAGATGATGAAATTGAATTGCTAAAACCACATATTTTATTGCTTGAAGAAAAAGGATATAAAGTTGAAGGTGTTAATAGCGGTGCTGATGCTATAGAAAAGTGTCAAGAAAAAAAATATGATGTAATATTTTTAGATGAAAACATGCCAGGAATTTCAGGTCTTGATGCGCTTCCTATTATAAAAGATCACGACCCAATTGTTCCTGTAGTTATGATTACCAAAAGCGAGGAGGAATATATAATGGAGGAAGCAATAGGCAATAAAATTGCGGATTATTTAATTAAACCTGTGAACACCAATCAAATCATTCTATGTCTTAAAAAGATTCTTGATCAATCAAAATTGGTTTCTCAAAAAATAAACTCTAACTACCAACAAGAATTTAGGCAAATTGGAATGCAACTTTCAGCAAATATGGATTTTGATGAATGGAAAGAATTGTACGCAAAACTTGTTTTTTGGGATATCGAACTTGAAAGTATAGAAGATGGAGGCATGAGAGAAATTCTTGAAATGCAGAAAAAAGAAGCAAACCAGCTCTTCTCTAGATACATTGAAAAAAATTACCTCAATTGGTTAAATGGAGTTGATGAAAGCCCTCAATTACTTCATACTTTGTTGAAAAACAAAATCATTCCTTCCACTGAATCCAAAAAAGCAGTGGTCATTGTTATTGACAATCTAAGGTATGATCAATGGAAACAAATCGAACCTTTATTTCTTGAATCATTCACCAAAGAAAAAGAAGATATTGTATTTTCAATATTGCCAACTGCAACCCAATATGCGAGAAATTCCTTTTTCTCTGGATTGCTACCCTCAGAAATGGCAAAAAAATTCCCTACTCTTTGGAAAAATGAAGAGGATGAAGGAGGAAAAAACATGCATGAAAAAGATTTTTTAGAGGCAAATCTTAAAAGATTAGGAAAAAACATCAAATGGTCTTACAATAAGATAACCAATCTTGAAGCTGGTAAGAAACTAAACAATCAATTCAATACAATAAAAGACAATGATTTGAATTTTATAGTTTATAATTTTGTTGACATGTTGTCTCATGCAAGAACTGAAATGGAGATGATACGTGAGCTTGCTTCAGATGAGGCAGCATACAGATCTATCACTTTATCTTGGTTTAAACACTCTCCATTATCAGATATTGTTAAAAAAGTTGCAGATAACAATATGAAACTAATAATTACTACTGACCACGGAACCATACGAGTTAAAAACCCAATAAAAGTAATTGGCAGTAAAAGCACCAATTCTAATCTAAGATACAAGGTAGGAAGAGGCCTTTCTTATAATGAAAAAGAAGTTTTTGTAGTCAATTCACCGCAAGATGCTTTTTTACCTCAAACCAAACTTTCTTCAGAATATCTATTTGCTGGCAGCGAAGACTTTTTTGTCTATCCGAACAACTATTCACATTATGTGAATTATTTCACCAATACATTCCAACATGGCGGGATTTCACTAGAAGAAATGTTGATTCCATATGTAGAGCTTAACCCAAAGGTGAAATAAGCTTAATGCGAATTGTGAAATTTATATAAGTATTTTTGTTCACTTTGACCAGGTGTTGGAATCAAATCAGATTCAATATTCAAAAAATGCAAATCCATTAATGTAGAATATCCACAAAAAGATGTNATTTTTTTGCTGCGAATTATAAAGGCATCAGAGTCTTTCCAATTACTNGCTTTAATAATTTGATTGATTTTTAAACTCTTTAATTTATGAAGTAAATCACGATTAATATTGTNAGGTGTTATGACACANTTTATTTGATTTTCATCAACCTTTGTTAAAAAATATTGAATTAAGTCATCATGATAAGCTTTTGGACCACTTATTATTAATGTGTGATCAATATCCTTTTCTCTATTTGGTTCTGTCTTATTAAATCTAGATTGAGGACCAATAAAAAAACAATTAGATAAATTCTTATTGCGACTCAAATCACCAGCAAAATTTGAGTTTTCAAAGTCGCAAACCCATACGTATTCAAATCTCAATAAGTTTTTTAAATGAATTTTTTGAAAAAAATATTTTAAAAAGAAATTAGGCAACTGCAATTGATGCGTTATAAATATTGAGGGGCACCTTTTAGATCTAAACGAATACCTCTGATCTGAAATAATTAAATCTATTGGCAAGTCATCTAATAAATCATTTACAAACTGCTGTTCTTTTTTGAAATTTTTAAATAAAGCAGGGCTCTGAAATAAAACATCTGAAATAAAACGACCCTTTCCCTTAAATTTAAATGGGTAATCTGATAATGATATATAATTAACATCATTAAAATATGATGAGAAAATTTCTTTTTGAAGAGAAGAACAAGCAATCCAAATTTTATTTTCTCTAGATTTTAAATCATTGATAATAGGAATGCATCTGGCAACATGACCCAATCCCCAATTTAATGAGGCTATAAGAATGCGTTTATTATGTATGTCATTTGGATACAAAAAAAGGCTTGTTTTTTATCAAAGATAATAGCTCATTTATAATATTTGAATAATATCACATATATTGTTTATATTACATTAATTTTACATTCAAATTTTTAATAAAAACAATGATTGACCATAAAGAATTTAGAAAATATGCCAACAAACACATGGGCATAAGTAGTATGCATGTTGATTCTTACATCGAATCTTCCTTAACACCATATATAATTGAAGAACGCTCTCTGAATATGACTCAAATGGACGTTTTCTCAAGACTTATGATGGACAGAATTATATTTTTAGGAACTGGTATTAACGATCAGGTTGCCAATATCATTAATGCACAGCTATTGTTTCTTGAATCTGTTGATGCAAAAAAAGACGTTCAAATATTTTTGAACTCACCTGGTGGATCTGTTTATGCAGGTCTAGGAATTTATGACACTATGCAATATATAAGGCCAGATGTTGCTACAATTTGTACAGGAATGGCAGCATCGATGGGAGCTGTTTTATTATGTGCTGGTGCAGAAGGCAAAAGATCAGCATTAAAACATTCAAGAGTAATGATACACCAACCTTTAGGTGGAGCTCAAGGACAAGCATCTGACATTGAAATTACTGCCAGAGAAATTCAAAAGCTTAAAAAAGAACTTTATCAAATTATCTCTGATCATAGCAAACAAGATTATGACAAGGTATGGAAGGATTCTGATAGAGATTATTGGATGACTTCAGAAGAAGCAAAGGATTACGGAATGGTAGATGAAGTACTTTTAAAAAACCCAAAAAAATAATTAATTCTGATGGCTAACTCACAATCTGAATGTTCATTTTGCAGTAAAAAAAGAGAGGAGGTTTCCATTCTAGTAGCTGGAATATCTGGACACATTTGTGAATCTTGTATAGTTCAAGCTAACAGAATATTAAAAGATGAAATGAATTACTCTGAAAACAATGCGAAACCCAGTAATACTAGTTTTGACCTCAAGAAACCCGTTGAAATTAAAAATTTTCTTGACGAGCATGTAATTGGTCAAAACGAAGCTAAAAAAGTATTAGCAGTTGCGGTTTACAATCATTACAAAAGAATCAATCAAACAGTAACTGAAAATGATATTGAAATTGAGAAATCAAACATCATTTTAGTTGGTGAAACAGGAACAGGTAAAACACTTCTTGCAAAATCAATTGCACGACAATTAAATGTTCCATTTTGTATTGCAGATGCAACTGTTTTAACAGAAGCTGGGTATGTTGGTGAAGATGTTGAAAACGTTTTAACTAGATTGCTACAAGCTTCTGATTATGATATTGATAAAGCTCAACATGGGATTGTATTTATTGATGAAATTGATAAAATTGCTAGAAAAGGCGACAATGCCTCTATAACTAGAGATGTATCTGGAGAAGGAGTCCAACAGGCATTATTAAAGCTTCTAGAAGGAACATTAGCAAGTGTGCCGCCTCAAGGAGGTAGAAAACACCCGGAACAAAAATTAATTCAAATAGATACAAAAAACATTCTTTTTATTTGTGGTGGAGCATTTGATGGAATTGATCGAATTATTGCCAAAAGAGTAAATCGAAAAACCATTGGATTTTCAAACAAAAACCATTTGGCCGATAATAAACGAAACCTACTTCAATACATTGATCCAACTGATTTAAAGGCTTATGGATTAATACCAGAATTGATTGGTAGGCTTCCTGTAATAAGCTACCTTGACCCTCTTGATAAAGACACACTTAGAAAAATATTAAGTGAGCCTAAAAATGCTTTAATCAAACAGTATGAAAAGTTATTCGAAATTGATGGAGTTAAATTATCAATTGATGGTCCTGCTCTTGATTTTATTGTAGAAAAAGCTGTTGAATTTAAATTAGGAGCCAGAGGATTAAGATCTATATGTGAGGCAATACTAAATGAAGCCATGTTTGATCTTCCTTCAAAAAAGAGAAAAACATTTAAAGTAAATTTAGAATATGCTAAAAAACAGTTTTCTAAATCTAAATTATCCATTTTAAAAGCTGCTTCATAAAAATGAACAAACCAGTAGTTAAAGTTGTAAACAAATCATCTAATGATTTACCAAAATACGAAACCAATACAGCTGCAGGACTTGATGTTAGAGCTAATATTGAGGAAAGTATTTGCATCAAACCGTCTGAACATATTTTAATCCCAACTGGACTGTTTATTCAAATTCCTGATGGGTATGAATGTCAAGTTAGACCCAGAAGTGGTCTGGCATTCAAAAAAGGGATTACGGTATTAAACACACCCGGAACAATAGATGCAGACTACAGAGGAGAAGTTGGAATTATATTAATAAATCATTCTAAAAATGAATTTGTTGTGAACAATGGAGATCGAATCGCCCAACTTGTTTTCAATAAATTTGAACAGATTGAATGGTCAAATGTTGAAGAGCTAAATGAAACCAATAGAGGGACAGGTGGCTTTGGAAGCACAGGAGTTAAATAATATTAATAAATAAAGAAATGAAGATTATAGTACCAATGGCTGGAAGAGGAAGCAGACTTAGACCTCACACTCTTATTACTCCAAAACCATTAGTTCCAGTTGGAGGCAAACCTATTGTTCATAGGTTGGTTGAGGACATTGCCAATGTTTGTGATGAAGGAATTGATGAGATTGCTTTTGTTATTGGTGACTTTGGAAAAGATGTTGAAAATGAATTGGTATCTGTTGCAGAAAAATTAGGTGCTAAAGGAAGCATCTATTATCAAACAGAACCGTTAGGTACGGCTCATGCAGTTTTATGTGCACAAAAAGCATTAGATGGGCCTGTAGTTATTGCTTTTGCTGACACTCTTTTTAGAGCAGATTTTAAATTAGACCCAAATGTAGATGGTATTTTATGGGTTAAAAAGATTGATGATCCAAGTGCATTTGGAGTTGTCAAATTAGATGATGACGGCACAATAACCGATTTTATTGAAAAGCCTAAAGATTTTGTCTCTGACCTAGCCATGATTGGTATATATTATATCAAAGATGGAAAGTCCTTAAAAAATGAGTTGAACTACCTGATTGACAACAACCTTCAAAAGGGAGGTGAATATCAATTGCCAGATGCGTTCAAAAGACTTACAAATGGGGGTACAAAATTAAAACCTGGAACCGTAATAGATTGGTTGGATTGTGGCAATAAAGATGTAACAGTGGACACCAACAAGCATGTTCTTGAATATGATTTAAATGACAATAAAAAACTTGTACATGATAATGTTCAGTTAAACAATTCTGTAGTCATTCAGCCATGTTATATTGGTGCTGATGCCGTTATAAATAACTCGGTTATTGGACCACATGTTTCAATCGGAAATGAAACTGTTGTTAACGACTCAAGAATTTCTAATTCAATTGTATTAGATCACAGTCAAATTTCAAATCTGAATTGTCAAAATTCATTTGTGGGTTCTCATACAATTATTGAAGGTGAAACAAAAGACCTAAGCTTAGGCGATTATTCTAAAATCAAGTTTTAAATGAAATGCTCATTAATCAGCATTATTTTATTGTGTTTTCTTTTTGCTTGTAAAAGTCCAAAAGACAGCAAACAAATCACGTATAAACTCACATCAAATAATGACACTCAGTTATATACTAAATACTTTCATGAAGGCATTCGATTTAAATTATCAAACAGATTTGATGAAGCCATAACTTCCTTTGAAAATGCAATAAAAATAAGCCCTGAAAAGGATGCACCATACCATGCTCTATCAGCATGTTACCTTGCTAAAGGAATTATTGATAAATCAGTCTACTATACTGAGAAATCATCTGAATTAGATCCTCGCAATATTTTTTACATTGAAGAGCTTGCTTACATGTATAAAGAACTAAAAAAATATGATCTTTCAATTAAAAATTTCAAATTACTATTAGAAAAGGATTCAAGAAATAAAGGATGGATTTATGACTGTTCAAATGTTTTGAGCTTGGCAAACAAATATGATGAAGCAATAGAAATGCTTGATGTATTTGAAAGTTTAAATGGAAAACATCCAGAAATATCAATCACAAAATTCAAACTCCATATTACCATTAAACAGAAAGAAAAAGCAATTAATGAGATCAACGCTGCTTTAAAGATTTACCCAAATAACCCTCAATTAATTTCAATTCTAATTGACCATCATTTACAAAATAAAAATTATGAAGAAGGGTTTAAAATGTTATCAAACTTAGTTAAAGTTGATCCTAAAAATGGTTTTGCTCAAAACATGCTTGGAGAATGGAAAGAAAGTCAAAAAGATTTGAAAAGCGCATGGGAATCATACAAAAATGCAATACTAGGAAAGTATGAAGTTCAAGAGAAAATAAGACTGCTAATTAAACTAACCTCATTCATTAATATTCCTGAATCAAAAAAACAACTTGATGCAACAGCTACTTCAGAATTAGATTCTTTGATAAAATATATGATTAAAAATTCACCGGAAATTGCTCAAATACATGCGATTCAAGGTGACTTCAATTATCTGCTTGGCAATAAGAAAGAGGCGCTAAAGTCATTTAAAAACACAATAGCATTAGATCCGTCTCATTATGCTGTATGGAATGAAATATTTGTGATTGAAGAGGAGCTTAATATGTATCAAGAATTATACACAGATTCAAAAAATGCTATTGAATTCTTCCCGTCCATGGCAGATGTTTATTTATACAATGGGTGGAGTGCTTTCAGATTAAACAAACATGATGAAGCAATTGAAGTTTTAGAAAGTGGCATAATCTACCTTTCAGATGAAGATAGAACAAAAAAAGAATGGAAGTTTTACACTTATATTAGTGATGCTTATTTTGCAAAAAACGATTATATAAATGCTTTAAAATATATTAAATCTGCTTATACAAGTAGACCAAACAATTATTTAGTAAATAAAAAATATGCTCATTTATTAATCAGTATCAATTCAGATCTTGAATTGGCTTCATCAATAACGAGTCTATTAATAAAAGAAACACCTGATGACTGTGAAATCATTAATCTAAAGGGATTCTTATTATTTCAGCAAAAAAAATACAATGAGGCATTAAATATGTTTTTAAAACATCTTGACAAACAAAAATGTAAGGTAAAGACACTAGAATTTATTGGTGATTCTTATTATATGCTGGATAACATTCAAGGTGCATTAGATAATTGGAACAAAGCAAATCAAATAGGCAAACAAAATAAACTACTTGAAAGAAAAATTAATGAGCGTAAATTCATTCCAATTGTACCTTAATTAATACCTTTGAGTTATGGTAACTTAGAGAGGCATTATAATGAATCTAATAATCAAAAACATATCAGCACTTCTTTTATCATTGATACTGATACCTGTATTAGGTCAAGGAAACAGCCAAAAACTAAAAAAAGAGCAATTAAAACTTGAGAAAAGAATTTCTGGCACCAAGATGCTTTTAAGTAAGAGTAAGTTAAATACAAACTCCTCATTAGAAGACCTTCAACTTATTGATAATCAAATAAAAAACAGAGAGCGTCTGTTGCGAAATTATGATGAACAAGTTCGTTTCTCAAAACAACAAATTGCTGATAAAACTTTAGAGATAAACCGATTGAAAGCGGAGCAAATTGAATTAAAAAATCAATATCAAAAAATGTTGATTTATGCCTACAAAAACAGGAATAAGTATGGCAAATTAATGTATATATTTTCAGCCAATTCCTACAATGAAGCTATTAAAAGAAATAACTATCTAAAACAAGTTCAAGAATTAAGAACCAAACAATTTCAATTGCTTAAAAAAAACAAAGAAATCATCAATGCTGAGATCATTAAGATCAATCAAGAAAAAAAAGAAAAAGAGAAAATTCTTGAAAGCAAGCTTGCCGAAAAAAAACTAATTGAAAAGGATCGAAATATAAAAAATGAGATTTACAGAAAATTTAAAAAAGAAGAAAATATATTAAAAGCCAAACTTCAAAAAGATGAGTTAAAAAAAGCCGAGTTAAAAAAGAAAATTAATGAGGCAATTAGGTTGGAAATATTGGCTGAGCAAAGAAGAAGAAAAAAGGAAGAAGAAGCTCGAAGAAAAAGATTAGAAAAAGAAAAAAATAAAAACAAACCCACTAATACTACCCCTCAAACGGCCTATTTTAAAGAAACAAAAGAATCCAAAGCTCTTGGCAAAAGTTTTTCCACAAGTAAAGGAAAGTTGCCTTGGCCAGTTTCCAAAGGATCTATTACTGAAAAATTTGGAAAAAACCCTCACCCTACTCTTCATAATGTTTATACAAATAACAATGGATTAGATATTAGTGCCCCAATGAATGCTCAAATAAGAGCCATATTTAAAGGTGAGGTCACAAGTGTCTTAAATATTCCAGGAGCCGGAAAAGTTGTAATTATTAAACACGGTTCATACAGAACCGTATATAGCAACTTGAAAGACACATATGTGAAATCAGGTGATAAAGTTTCAACAAAACAAACCATTGGATCACTTCTTAATAAAAGTGGAAGTAATATCTCTGTTGCTCATCTAGAAATTCATGTTGTTGTTGGTTCCGGAGTAAAATGTTTAAATCCATCAATATGGATTTCTAAATAATTAATTTATGCTTTTACATAGAACATTTTATATTTGTATTAATCCTAACTTATTTATAATTAATTTCAACTCCATTAAATGAGTAACAATTCATATTATGTAGATCCTGATATTACGGTTGCAGAAACTCTTCCTTCATCATTTTATAGAGATACGGAAGTTTTTGAAAAATTAAAATCTATTTTTTTAAATTCTTATCATTTTATTGGAGATATTAACTTGGTCCCTTTGCCTGGATTTGCTTATCCATTTACATTATTAGATAGTTATCTAACGGAACCATTGGTTCTTGTTAGAAATGATAATGATGAAATTAATTGTTTTTCAAATGTTTGCTCGCATAGAGGAAATATTGTTGTAAACAACCCTGGTAAAAATAGAGTGCTTCAATGTATGTACCATGGCAGAATGTTTGATTTAAATGGTAAATTCAAAAGAATGCCAGAGTTTAATGAAGTACAAAACTTTCCAAGACCATGCGACAATCTTCATCAATTTAAAGTTGAATCTCTTGGTCCTTTTTTATTTTGCGGACTCAATACTGACATTTCATTTAAATCTGTTATCAATGAAATCAATTCAAAGGTTTCATTTTTACCACTTGATGAATTTGTTTTTTCATCATCTTTATCAAAAGACTATCTTGTAAATTGTCACTGGGCTTTATACTGTGATAATTATCTTGAAGGATTTCATATTCCGTTTGTTCATCCTGAATTAAATCAGGTATTAGACTATGGTAAATATGAAGTTTTAATTAAAAATAAAATGACAATACAAGTTGGCTATGCAAATGATGGGGAGGAATCATTTCAATTACCAGCAGATCATCCTGATTTTGGAAAACAAATTGCTGCCTACTATTTCTGGATTTTCCCCAATATTATGTTTAATTTTTATCCATGGGGACTTTCAATAAATGTCGTAAAACCAATAAGTGTAAATAAAACGAAAGTTTCATTTTTGACTTACATCTATAATGAAGAAAAATTTGAAGGCAATGCAGCTTTAATTGATAAAGTTGAAAGAGAAGATGAGTTTGTAGTAGAAGGAGTTACAAGAGGCATGCAGTCTTCTTTTTATAACAAAGGCAGATTTTCTGCAACAAGAGAAAAAGGAGTTCATTATTTTCATCAATTATTATCAGATTTTATTAATTAATCTTTATAAATATTAAATACAAATATTGTCTAGTTTGAACTTATGATTAAATTTGTTTAACAACTTATTTTATGCAAAATACAATGGAACAAGAAGCTACTCTAGAACAAGCAATTGAGCTTGGACTTAGAGAAGATGAGTTCGAAAAAATCAAAGAAGTAATAGGCAGAACACCTAATTTTACTGAAACAGCTATTTATTCTGTAATGTGGTCAGAGCACTGCTCTTACAAAAACTCAATTTATTGGTTAAAAAAGCTACCTAAAGATGGGCCTCACATGCTGGTTAAAGCAGGAGAAGAAAATGCAGGTTTGGTTGATATTGGTGATGGTCTTGGCTGTGTATTTAAAATTGAGTCTCACAACCACCCAAGTGCTCTTGAACCCTATCAAGGTGCTGCGACTGGTGTTGGAGGAATTAATAGAGACATTTTTACGATGGGTGCTCGTCCAATTGCTCAAATGAACTCATTGAGATTTGGCAACTTAAAAGAAGAAAGAACGAAATGGCTTATCAAAGGAGTTGTCAAAGGTATTGGAGATTATGGAAATGCTTTTGGAATCCCCATTTTAGGTGGAGAAGTCTTTTTTGATGAATCATTCCATACAAATCCTTTAGTCAATGCATTTTCTGCAGGTATTATTGATACTAAAAAAATAATTTCTGCTACCTCTAAAGGCCCTGGCAATCCTGTTTTTATTGTCGGATCTTCAACAGGTAAAGACGGAATTGCAGGTGCAGCATTTGCATCAAAAGACATTACAGAAGATTCTGCGGACGATTTGCCATCTGTTCAGGTTGGAGACCCTTTTATGGAGAAACTTCTTTTAGAGGCAACAATGGAGCTTTCTGAGACTGATGCTATTGTAGGAATGCAAGATATGGGTGCTGCTGGAATTACATGTTCAAGTTTTGAAATGAGTGCTGCTGGAAATGTAGGTATGGACATCAATCTTGATTTGGTTCCTACCAGACAAAAAAACATGTTGCCCTATGAAATTCTTTTATCTGAGTCTCAAGAACGAATGTTGGTTGTTGTCCACAAAGGGAAAGAACAAATTGTGAAAGATATTTTTCAAAAATGGGACTTACATGCCGAAGAAATTGGTGTTGTTACAGACAGTACAAATGTTCGTTTTTTTGTTGATGGGCAGATGATTTCTGATTTACCTGCTGAATCACTTGTATTAGGTGGTGGTGCCCCTCAATATGAAAGAGAGTATTCAGAACCTGCGTACTTCAAAAAATATAAAGAATTTAACATAGATAGTGTTGCTGAACCAATAGATCTAAAGTCTATTGCCTTTAAACTCTTGCAACTCCCAAATATTGCATCAAAAAGATGGGTATATGAACAATATGACTCAATGGTAGGTACTGGAAACATGACAACAAACAGGCCTTCTGATGCTGGAATTGCAAACATTAAAGGTACTGATAAAGCTTTGTCTATGTCTGTTGACTGCAATTCAAGATATGTACATGCAGATCCTGAAGTGGGTACCATGATTGCTGTTAGTGAAGCTGCAAGAAATATCACCTGTTCTGGTGGCGACCCTAGTGCTGTCACAAATTGCTTAAACTTCGGAAACCCATATAACCCTGAGTCTTATTGGCAGTTTGTTGGTGCAATTAAAGGAATGTCAGCAGCATGTAACAAATTCAGCACACCAGTTACAGGAGGAAATGTTTCTTTTTACAATCAAACAGTAATTGACAATAATGAAGTCCCTGTTTACCCCACTCCTACAATTGGAATGATTGGTTTGGTTAATGATAAGAATAATATAATGACCCTAGATTTCAAGTACAAAGGCGATTTGGTTTTTGTAATTGGATCATGCAAAAATGATATTAATTCATCAGAATATTTATCAAATATTCTAGGTGTTAAAGAATCACCAGCGCCTTATTTTAACCTTGAAGAGGAATATCAAACTCATCAAATCATTAAAAGTTTGATTCAAAACAAGCTTATAAATGCTGCTCATGATGTATCAGACGGAGGTTTGTTCACATCTCTTATTGAAATGGGTATACCGAATGAATTAGGCTTTGATATTGAAACTGATTCTGAAATTAGAGAAGATGCCTTTTTATTTGGTGAATCACAAGGTCGAATTGTAGTTACTGTTGGAGAAGATTCTGAAGATGAGTTCATTGAATACATGGCCTCATCAGAAATTGACTTTACACTTTTAGGACATGTAACTAAAGGAAAAATACAAATTGATGGAGAACATTTTGGATTTATTAATGAAGCAAAATCGCTTTATCAAAATGCCCTTCAAAACGCAATTAATAACTAAACCAGTTAAATGAAATATAATACCACAAGAGATCCACTAGTTCTTCCTGAATACGGACGTAATGTTCAAAGGATGATTAAATATGCTATTTCTATTGAAGATCGAAGTGAAAGAAACAAAGCTGCTTCCGCAATTATTGAATTAATGGGGCAATTAAACCCACATTTAAGAGATGTTGAAGATTTTAGACACAAACTTTGGACACACTTATTTTTAATGTCTGATTTTAAATTAGATGTTGATTCACCATATGAAATACCCAAAATTGAAAGTCTTCAAGAAAAACCAAAGCAAGTAGACTATCCAAAAAGTAAAATCAAATATGGTCATTACGGAAAATATACTGCCTCAATTTTAAATAAATCAAAAGATTTGAATGATGAGGAAAAAGAGTTCATAACCAAAACCATGGGTAACTTTATGAAAAAGCAATACCTCATGCATAATAATGATACCGTTGATAACAATGTTATTTCAGAAAATTTAAATGAACTTTCAGAAGGCAATTTAAAAATGGAAAATCCTGATGAAGATTTAGTAGCAACATCATCGCTATTAAAAACATTAGGAATAAAAAACAATCAAAAACGAAATAACAAGAATTATCACAAGCATAAAAGAAAACATAAAAGAAATTAAAGATGGCATCATTTGAAATTTACGGAGGAAAGAAATTAAAAGGTGAGTTGACACCTCAAGGTGCTAAAAATGAAGCATTGCAAATATTATGTGCTGTTTTAATGACTCCTGAAAAAGTAACAATATCTAATATTCCTGATATTGTTGATGTTAATAAACTAATTGGTTTATTACAAGCAATGGGAGTAAAAGTTGAAAAGGTTGAAAAAGGGACTTATGTTTTTCAAGCAAAAGAAATCGACCTTGAATACATGGAAACTGAAGATTTCAAAAAAAGAGCATCATCATTAAGAGGATCGATAATGATTGTAGGACCTTTGCTTGCAAGATATGGAAAAGGGTTCATACCCAAACCTGGGGGTGATAAAATTGGAAGAAGAAGGCTTGATACTCATTTTGAGGGATTTGCATTATTAGGTGCAAAATTTAATTATGATGCAGGTGAATATTTCTATTCAATTGAAGCAAAAAAATTAAAAGGTGCATATATACATCTAGATGAAGCATCTGTAACTGGAACAGCCAATATCATTATGGGCGCTGTTCTTGCTGAAGGAAAAACAGACTTTTACAATGCTGCATGCGAACCTTATATTCAACAGCTTTGTAAAATGCTTAATTCAATGGGAGCTAAAATAACAGGTGTTGGCTCAAACTTTCTTCACATTGAAGGAGTTAAACAATTAAAAGGATGCTATCATAGAGTTCTACCAGACATGATCGAAATTGGAAGTTTTATTGGCCTTGCAGCCATGACTCAATCTGAAATAACAATTAAAGATGTCAGTTATGACAACCTTGGAATTATCCCAAATGTTTTTAAAAGAATGGGGATTAAATTGGAAAGAAGAGGTGATGATATTTTTGTTCCGGCTCAAGAAAATTATGAAATAGATACATTTATAGATGGATCTATTCTAACTATATATGATGCCCCATGGCCTGGTTTTACTCCTGATTTACTTTCTATTATTTTGGTAGTTGCAACCCAAGCAAAAGGATCTGTATTGATTCATCAGAAAATGTTTGAATCTAGATTGTTTTTTACGGATAAATTAATTGATATGGGTGCTCAAATAATTTTGTGTGATCCTCACAGAGCAACAGTTATTGGATTAAATAGAGAATCTGCACTTAGAGGTATTAGTATGACTTCACCAGATATCAGAGCTGGAGTTTCGCTATTAATTGCAGCATTATCTGCAGAAGGAAAAAGTACAATTCATAACATTGAACAAATAGATAGAGGATATCAAGATATTGAATATAGATTAAACAATATTGGAGCAGATATTAGAAGAATCAACTAATTATTTAATTTTTTATACAAACCAAAAGTAACTCCAAAAGCTCTAGAGTAATGTCTGTATGCTGCTGTTTTCTGATATGAGTTACTTAATTGATATCTGTATTCTGGACCAATAAAAAATCCAAATTCCTCAGACAACCTATAGCTTAAATACAAATAAGTATTTATATTGAATATTGCAGAATTAAAGCCAACATCTGTTTGTATAAGGTTGGTTTCTGAACTACCTCCTGTTGTCTCCCATTTTTGATCTTGTTTGTAATTTATAAACAGTGAAGGAATAATTCCAGCGCCCAATTTGAGGCCAATTCTTTTACTAAAATCAAAATAATAATGGATTCTGATTGGCATAGAAAAATAACTATATTTCGTTTTGTAAGAGAAAGATGTATCTGTATCAGAAAATGAATATTGCTCTCCGTTTTGCATAAATGAAACAGCACCATCCCAACCTAAACCCTTGAAAATATGACCATTGACTCCTAATGTGTATGAATTTGTAAACAAAGGTGTTTCGTTAACACGTTCATTTAATGGTATAAGTAAAAAAGCTTCATTTGTTTTTAAATCACGAAATGTGCTTGATGTATTCATTGAAATATAAAAATTCGAATGGATAGGATTAAAAGATTTTTTATTATTCATATTCCAATTAGACCGCGATGAAGTTTTTTTTTCATCATTTTCAGTTATTGTAATCTGTGAAAATGAAATACTAAATATGAAAAGAAAAGTAATCGTAGTTATAAGATTCATTATTGTTTATTTTTTTTGTCTTTTTTATCCCCCTCTTTTTTTTCGACTATTTTTTGACCATATTCATCATATTTAGTCTCACAAATTAATTTTCCTTTTTTATAAATAGCTTGACGTTTGACAATACCATTTTCATATTTTTCTTCAAATTCACCTTCCTCTTTATTATTTAAATATTTTTCATAAGATTTGATTTCTCCTGATATAAAAAATGATTTAAATTCTCCTTGTTTTTTCCCATAACTCCACGACTCCTCAAGCATTATATTTCCATTGTCATAATACTTGTACTTTTTACCATGATACTTTCCTTTGTTATAGTTAATTTCAAGAAGCAATTTGTCATTATAGCTATACCTAGAATACTTACCATGAAGATTTCCATTTAGGTAATGAGATTCAATATTTAATATTAAATTAGGAAAAAAGCTTCTTTGTTTTCCATGTAAAACATTATTTCGATAATTCTCTAAACTTAAGGTATCACCATCTTTATTAAACAAAACTTGTTCACCATTCATAACCCCCTTATTGTAATTTTGTTTTAATCTTACAATTTTAGTGGAATCAAAATATTCTAAATAATTACCATGCTTGATGCCCATAATCTCATAACCTTTTTCTTTTGGACATCCTGATTTATAATTAACAATGTATGGACCATTTTTTTTACCTGATTGTAATTCCATTTGAAACCATAGTTTATCATTGAAAAAGCATCCTTGGCATTTCCCTGTGAATGGCTGCATTGATGATCTATATAAAATAATGCCAGTTCCTGGTTCGCTCATTAACTTTTCATTGAAATCTGTATATTGAGAAGAACGAAGGCATTCTGAAAAAATATAGCCTCTTGCATCAACTGAATCTTCATAACATTTTTTTTGAGCAAATAAATTACTGCTAAATATGAAAAAACCTAAAATCAATACTATTTTATTCATCATTTTCTATTTATTGTTTATTAATGCCTCTCTCATTTGCTCAGGAATCAGTATTGATTTTGATTGAACAGAATCAAAAGCAACCATAACTGACTTCCCTTTTGTAACAATTTTGTTGTCAACTTTAATCTCATAACTAAGCGTAAAGCTTTTGTTACCAATACTTTCAAGATTTATATAAATTAATGGATTTTGGTGCAATATTATCGGATAAATATAATCAATTTCATTTCTCACTAGTATAATTCCATAACGATTCCAATCCCATTTCAAACCAAGTATCTTGGCAAAATAGTGAACTCTTGCCATTTCAAAATAACTTAAGTAAACACTATTGTTCACATGACCCATTAGATCTAAATCAGAAAATCTTACTTGGATTTTTGTTGGTTCTATCATATCAGTCTAACATCTCAAATTCAGAATTGTTACTAATAAATTCTGGAACAATTTTTTTCATTTTTTTAACCAATTGAATGTTTTTTTGATCTTCAAACATTTGGATCAACTCAGAAATTTCATTTAATTGAGACAAATCTTGTGTTCTTGTCTTTGCAATTAATATTTGAGGATGGTGAGTTTTTACTGTATTCTCTTCCTTAGCGAGAACTTCTTCATATAATTTTTCTCCTGGCCTAAGACCAATTACTTTTAACTCAATATCTTTACCCAATTCCAAACCACTCAAACGAATCATCTTTTTGGCAAGATCAATTATTTTAACAGATTTCCCCATATCAAAAACAAAAATCTCTCCCCCCTGCCCCATAGATCCTGCCTCAAGAACCAATTGACATGCTTCAGGAATGGTCATGAAAAAACGGGTAACTCTCTCATCTGTTACAGTTACTGGTCCACCTTGCTGGATTTGCCTTTGAAATAATGGAATGACTGAACCATTTGAGCCTAATACATTCCCAAATCTTGTAGTTACAAATTTGGTTTTTCCTTTGTTGTTTTGAATTTGCGAGTATATTTCAGCAATTCTTTTAGAAGCTCCCATCACATTTGTAGGATTAACTGCTTTGTCAGTGGAAATCATTATGAATTTTTTCGCTTCATACTCCATGGCTAAATCAACCAAGTTTTTACTACCTCTCACATTTGTTAAAATTGCTTCAGATGGGTTGTTTTCCATCAATGGAACATGCTTATACGCAGCCGCATGAAAAACAAACTGAGGCTTGAAATAATCAAAGGTTCTTTTTAATCTTTCATAATTCCTAATATCACCAATAACAAATTCAAAATTTACATCTGAGAAATTAGTAAGTAATTCCTGTTGTAAGTCATATAATGGTGATTCAGACTGATCTAAAAGAATTATTTTTTTGGGTGAATAGTTTGCTATTTGTCTAACCAATCCGCTACCAATAGAACCCGCTGCTCCTGTAACCAATATGACTTGGTCATTAAGATCATTAGAGATTTGTTCTTGATTTAGACTAATCGGCTTTCTTCCAAGTAAATCTTCAATACGCACTTCAGAAAGTTGCTTTGAAGAAAACTCTCCATTGATCCAACTTTTTGGTCTCGGAACCTTTTTAATTGAAATATTTAAATTCAAACAGGTTTCAACCAATTTATTTACCAAATCAATATTTGGATTTTGAACTGCTAAAATTATGTTATCTACACCAACATTTTTATGAAGATACTCAAGTTTATCAGAAGCATATATTCTAACCCCCTCAAGCCTATTGCCTTCTAATTTGTTATTCTCATCTAAGAAACCTATAATTTTTTGACTAATCAACACATCTTTTTCAATGGTTCTTTTTGTTAACAAACCAGAAACTCCGGCCCCATATATTAACACATTCTTCTTCTTTTCTTTTGATTTTGTAGCCTCTAGGTAAATTAATTTTACAATAAACCTACTTCCAACTGTAAATGCAAAACTCGCAAGAAACTCCATAATTAATACGGACATTGGAAATAAAAAGAAACCATCTAAGTAATAAAACCTAAACAATCCTGCACAGAAATAAATAACTGAACATGTAAATACTGCCTTAAAAATTCTACTTAAGTCTTCAGTGGAAGTAAAACGAACTAGTCCTTTATGAATTCCAAATAAATAAAAGACAAGGATCTTAATAAGAAAATAAAAAACAATGGATTTAGATAATAAGCCCCACTCTCTTTGAAACAATTCTTCATTTGCCTTTAAATCAAATCGCATCAAATATGCAAATAATAATGCAAGTGTATTTAATACAAAATCAATTACTATTATTATCCATCTAGGAGTACCATTATTAATTTGAATCATACACAAATTTATGCATACTAATCAAAAGAATAGAAATAATTACAAATCTTTAAGAATATAATTGTTAATCTCTGACCAAATGAACAAAACCATGCTTAGAAACCTCATTACCACCATCAGTAATGGCATCGATTTTATAGAAGTAAACTCCATCTTGAACGGCATTGCCATTCTCATTGGTTCCATCCCAAGTAAAAGAAGGTTCATTAAATGTTCTAATTACATTACCCCATCTGTTTGTGATGATACAGTTTAAAGAACTTATTCCAGATTCAAACAATAATTGAAAATTATCGTTTGATCCATCAGCATTTGGAGTAAATACATTAGGTACTTTTAAATCACATAAATAAAAATCAACAAAAGCAGAATCTGAAAAGTCACCACAAATATTAGATGCAGTAACTACGTATAGTCCTGGTTGATCAACGTTTAAAACAGCTCCAGTTGACCCAGTGTTCCAAATATAACTGGTGTTTTGAGAAGACTCTAAAGCTGGAATTGCATATGTTTGACCAATACAAACCGAAGTGTCATTGACATCAGTATATGGGTCAGAAACAAAGGCCAATAAGAACGAACCTCTAAAATTACATAAGGTATCAGAAAAACCTATGGTATAAATTCCTGGACTCGTAGCAGTAATGGTTGGATTTGGAGATGAATTCGAATTAAATGAGATATTAGGAGAGTCTGAACTCCAATCAGAGCCAGTTTCTGTTACCACACCATTGATTTGAAAAGAAAGATTACAAACGTTGGTGTCAGGTAATAAAGCATATGGAGGTGGCACACTATCAACAACACTACCATTTATATTTTGACATCCAACTGCATCAGTTACAATAACATAATAAAGACCCGAATTTAAACCTGTGAAATCACCTGTGTTGTTAGACGTAGAAAAATTAACAGAATCATTAATTTCAATTGTATAGGGTGTGATTCCTGAGCTTACATAAGTAATTAACTGACCATCCATAAATCCACAATTTTCATCATAAGTAACAATGCTATCAATAATAGGACCTGTAGAAGGATCAATTATTACAATAGAAGTATCACTACACAATAATGAATCGGTTACAATAACCATATAGGTTCCTGGAATAAGATTAGAAAAGTTAGAAATGCTATCTGTTACAACGTTTGTTGGAGCTGAAGCATCTATTAAACTATAAACATAAGAAGGTGAACCTCCAATACTTTGATAATCAATCAAACCATTATCTAGACCACAACTGGTATGCGTACTATTTAGATTAACGATTTTTAATGAGTCAACTCCAGTAAGAATAACCATTCCTGTATCAGAACAAAAGTTTTGATCCAACAATATTATATTATAAACATTTGTATCCAATTGAGTAAAATTTTGACTTGCTTGAAAAGTTGCACCAGAATCAATACTAAATTCATATGTTGGAGTACCACCAGATGCTGAAATATCTATTATTCCATTGATTCCACCACAGAATGGATCAAGGGTTATAATCGTGTCAATTTCTGGAAAAGATACAATTACATGAAGAGAAGAATAACATGTATCAATGCTATCAGTCATCATTACAAAATAAGTTGAATCTCCAGTAGGATAAACTGCATTTGGGTTGTTACCAGTGTAATTACCCATTCCATAAGAATAATTGTCATGAAGCCATGTAATGTTAAAACTTGGAGCAGATTGTGTAATTTGAATGTTATCTAATCCCCAATGATCGTAACCAGCACTTGTAGCCGAAGCTTGATTCCATCTAAATCTTGTAGCAGTAGTTTGAGCAGCAGCAGGAATTTGTTCACAAAACTGATTCCATTGAGTTAAATATGATGTAGCCGCACCATTATTTGTGGGTGCCCAATAATTTATATTTTGCCATGTTGCTCCACCATTAATTGAATAATCTAAATAAACTCCTTCATTTGTTTGATCAGGACCTTCACAAGGAGATGGTTGAGATTGAATAGCATAACGCATTTCAAAACACACATCTCCACCATTAGAAACATCTAAGTCTACTGTTTCCATAATTCTTGGAGATGGAGATTGCCCCCCCATCCACATAAAATCAGTTCCATCTAGAGAAGGAACACCACATGTATTATTAGCAATTGTAACTGTTTGTGAAAAGTTCCAACCAATAGGTTGACCAGAGTTGAAATCTTCTTGAAAGGCAACAGAGCCAAAACCAGAACCAGCAACAGAAAGAATAGCACTGTCATTACAAGCAACAATAATTGTGTCTTGTGTAGCAGTTACTGTATTTGTTGAGGTACCGAAACTTCCTAAAGTACATTGACTATTGAAAGAAATTGAAATCGATGTAAAAAGAAATAATAATAATACTGTTTTAAAGAAACGCATATAGCAGAGTTTAAGAGTTTATAATTTTATAAATGAGATACATTAAGCTGGTAGTTGGTAAGCTTAACAGGAGACAAATGCTCAGGCATGTGATGGTAAAGTTTTAATTTTTGATTGTTTTCATAACAATTGCCTTTTAATACTTCACCCGGTGCTAAAGAAAAAGTAAATAAATATTCATCAGAGTTGCAAGTACTGCAAACACCATCATAAAATAAATCCTGTTGAATTCTGAAATTTCTTGTTTGCTGTGTCTTATTTGTAATTTTTAAAATAACATAAGAATTATCAATTCCTTGCGTTTTATTATCGCACTCAGTCAATGTGCCTTCAATTGATATCATTTGATCCTCAAAAATGACAGATGATTGTGACTCAGTAATTATAACATTATCTTGTTGAGCAGATAAAGAAAAGCTAAAGAATAAAACAAATAAAAAAGCTGATATAATGTTTTTAGTAAAATTTGAATTCATAATTGATGATTTTTAAAATTTATTTAGTTTTCACATATTGATGACGCAAGTTAAAATAGATTGGTTGCATCAAATTAATTTTCTTCTACAATATACTATAAAAAGCTAAATATTTACTAGAATTTATGTAACAAAAAAGAACTTGTATTTTATATATTAAAATATGAAAACAAAAAATCACATCTTTTTGACTGAATTTTAAATAAATAACCAAATATATGAATCAAGTTTAGAGTTAAATTAATTAACTTGGTTGAAATCTATAATTTATGAAATTCCTTTTTCTATTCATGCTAATGTCAAGTCTTGCTTATGGACAATTAAATGATTACTCAGGAGAATGGAAGGATATAGGAAATAACTACGAAAACACATTAATTTTAGAAAAAATAAATTCAAAAAAAGAAACCTACAGGTTTAAATTTTTTGCTTGGAGAATATCCTATGATCGATTTACAGAAGAAGAGGTAAAGTTTGGTGGACAAATGAAGGATGAAATATTCACCATACAAATTGAAAATAGCAAGGCAAGTTATGATGATGACGTTAGAATTTTTAAAGATGAAGAGTTTAGCATTTATAATGAAAACGAAGAAAGGTGCAAGGTTTACTTTTTTTTTAATGACAATAGTATTGTTGTTTAGCTTGAAGACTGCACTGGGATTTACAGTGGTTATGGCGTTTCTTTTGCAGGTATTTATAAAAAAACAAAAAATTGAAATTTGTTCAAGACATATCTTATTTTCTCACTTGGTTTAAAATCTAGAAATATGAAATTACTTTTTGTTACAATATTTACTTTTTTTTCCTTGATCACCTTTGCACAAAAAGAAAATAATTCAATAAAATTTCTTCAAAAACTAAAAGTAGGATACATTTCATATGATGAAAACCCATTCATCTATTTCAAAGAACTTTACAATGATTATGGGATTTTAATTACTGACAATAAGTATGATGATATTGATGTTACATATTATGAAGTTTTTTATAAAAAAGAAAAATATATATACCAAACTTCTGATATAAATTTGCTCAAAAAGAAATTAAGTAAACTACCTAAAGGAACTATTTTAGATTGGTATGACACATGTACAATGAGTCGATTCAATAATTTATCAAAAGAAAAAGAACAATCATTTATAAATCTTTGTAAAGATCTTAACATTAAACTATTCCCTCCTTTTGAACCCGAAGGAGGCGGAAATAGAAATATGATTTGTACTTGTAAAAAGATTAAAGAAAGGAAGTTAAAGGAAAAGAAAAATTAGATTATTTATTTTCTTGGTTTAAAATTAGAATTATGAAGAAATTACCTATTCATGCATTAAAAATATTTTCAATATTTATAGTCGTTAGTATAGCCGTAGTTTATGTTGGTGAACCTGACTTAAGAACTGATTATAAAGCTTTATTAATTAAAGGATTAGAGTTCTCTACTATATACACAATTGTATTTTCTTTTCTTAAATGGAGAGAAATAAAGAAAAAAGAGTCAAATCAATCTGATTTAAATAAATAGACACAAAAAAAGTCCCTTTCGGGACTTATTTTATTTATGAGTATAGTTTGGTTTCTAGATTATAAATGCGTTACAGAAAGCTGATAATCAGTTAATTTTACTGGAGACAGATGCTCTGGCATAGAATGATAAAGTTTTAAACTCTGGTTGTTTTCATAACAGGTTCCTTTTAAAACCTGACCAGGTGTTAATGAAAAATTAAATAAATATTCATCAGAATTACAAGTACTACAAACACCATCATAAAATAAATCTTGATGGATATTAAAGTTTCTAGCTTGCTGAGTTTTGTTCGTAATTTTTAAAATAACATATGAATTGTCAATACCTTGTGTTTTGTTATCACACTCTGTTAAGGTTCCCTCAATTAAAATAAGTTGATCCTCAAAAATGACTGAGGACTGATCTTCAGTAATAATGATATTATCTTGTTGAGCATTTAGTGAAAATCCAAATGAAAAAACAAGTAAAAAGCTAAAAATAATAGGTCTTAAATTCATAATAATTCAATTTTCAATTTTAAGACGATTAAATTATTTCTTGGTTGCTCAAAAGAAAAAAAAATAATATTGAATAAGTTGTTATTTTTGAGCTTTAATTTAAAAAAAATACAAAAGCAATGTCAAGAAGTCAGGAATTAATAGAAATGGAATTAAAGTATGGAGCTCATAATTATCATCCACTACCTGTTGTACTAAAAAAAGGTGAAGGAGTATATGTATGGGATTGTGAAGACAAAAAATATTTTGACTTTTTATCAGCATACTCAGCTGTCAACCAAGGACATTGCCATCCCAAAATTATTGACGCATTAAACAAGCAAGCAAGTACACTTACTTTAACCTCAAGAGCATTTCACAATGACATACTTGGTGAATATGAAAAATTCATGACTGATCTATTTGGCTATGACAAGGTATTACCAATGAATACGGGAGTTGAAGGAGGTGAAACAGCAAATAAACTTGCTAGAAAATGGGGCTACTTAAAAAAAGGAATTCCTGAAAATAAAGCACGAATTATATTTGCAAAAGGAAATTTCTGGGGAAGAACACTCGCAGCGATCTCAAGTTCAGATGATCCAGTTTCATATGAAGGTTTTGGGCCTTATATGCCTGGATATGACTTAATACCTTACAATGATCTTGATGCTTTAGAAACAGAATTAAAAGATTTTAATGTTGCTGCTTTTATGGTGGAACCCATACAAGGAGAGGCAGGTGTTGTTGTTCCTGATAATGGTTACCTAAAAGGAGTAAAAGATTTATGTAAAAAGTACAACGTACTCTATATTGCTGATGAAGTTCAAACCGGAATAGCAAGAACAGGGAAAATGCTTGCCAACGATTATGAGGACTCAAGACCTGATATCTTAATTCTTGGAAAAGCACTATCTGGAGGAGTATTTCCTGTATCAGCAGTACTTGCAGATGATGATATAATGATGTGTATCAAACCTGGTGAACATGGATCAACTTTTGGAGGGAATCCTTTGGCATGTGCAGTCGCAAAAAGTGCATTAGAAGTTGTTCTTGATGAAAAGCTTGCTGAAAATGCATTTGAATTAGGTAATTATTTCAGAGATGAAATGAATAAATTTATTGAGGAATGTAGCGTCGTTAGCCTCGTTAGAGGAAAAGGACTTCTTAATGCAATCGTTATAAATGATTCTCCAGACAGTTCTACTGCTTGGGATATATGTGTTAAATTAAAGGAAAATGGACTACTGGCAAAACCAACTCATGGAAATATCATTCGATTTGCCCCTCCCCTTTGTATTAGTAAATCTCAACTTGACGAGTGTATTGAAATAATAAAGAAAACAATTCGTTGTTTTGAATAAAAAATCCTCTTAGTCTTCTAATAAATAAACAATCCTTATATTTGAAAAATAAGCACTCTACCATGCAAAATTTACTTAAAAAAACATACTTTTTATTTTTCAGTTTTTTCCTATTTAACTCATGTTCTGAAAAGATAGAGTTAATTGGAAATTTTAATGAAACAGCTGTTATATATGGTGTATTAGACCAATCAGACAGTCTTCATTACATCAAAATAAATCGTGCTTTTATTGGACCAGGTAATGCTTTAGATATTGCACAAATACCAGATTCCTCATATTTTGATCAAGTTGAGGCCACTGTTTCTGAATGGGTAAATGGTGTTCAGGTGCGTTCATGGTTGTTAAGTGACACCATAATTGACAACAAGGAAACCAATGGAGTTTTTTATGCACCAGAACAAAAACTTTACTACTTCAAAACACTTCCTACTAATTTTGATCAATCACAACAAATCTCATCAAATCCTCAAGAGACTTCCCTAAACATAAATGCAATATATAAAATTAACATTGTTTTAAATGGTGGAGAATTTGAAGTTAATGGTGAAACTGAATTGGTTAAAAACATCTCTACCAATACAAGCTCTCAAAACTTTACTTTTAAATTCATTGATAATAATAATACATACAAATCAACCGGTGTAACTGTCTCAAACACAGGTACCTCTCATATAATAAATACCAGTCTACAAGTTAGGTTTTATGAATATATAGGCACTTCTTGGGATTTAAGATCATTTAATTGGAATCTTGGAGAATCAGATGTAAGTCCAGGCCAAGCCAAAACATTTAGTGCTGTTGGTGAAACATTTTATAATTTAACAGCAAGTAATTGTTCTGATAATACAAGCATTACTAAAAGAACTTTTGGTGGAATTGAAATAACAATCGTTGGTGGTGCACAAGATTTATATAATTACATGCTTGTTAATCAGCCTAGTTCTTCACTAGCTCAAAACAAACCAACATATACAAATCTCACTGTATCTGAAAATGATAAAAATGTTATTGGTATTTTCTCATCTAGACAAACTGTAAAGTCTTTTAAACCTTTTTATACGACTCCTCAACAAGCATATATAAGAGCAATTGACAAAAACAGCACAAGAGAACTTTGTATTGGTCCATTTACCGGACTTTACTTATTTTGTTCTAATCATCCAGGGGATAACATTGTTGGATCAGAAGAATCTTTTGCATGCCCTTAAACATAATTAGTTTTAAAAACTAACAAGTATCATGAGTGAACGCAAAACATTTTTTGCAAATATTCTCATACCCGTTCCTGTTCATGAGGTATTTACCTATCGAATTCCCTTTGAAATGAATGGGCATGTCATGTTTGGTCAACGTGTCATTGTTCCTTTTGGTAAGTCTAAACTTCAAACAGGTATAATCGTAGAAATTCATGAAAGAATCCCGAAAAATTACCAAGCAAAATATATTGAGTACCTATTAGACGATGAACCCATTATTACAAATAGCCAATTCAAACTTTGGAAATGGATTTCATCATATTACATGTCTCCTCTTGGAGATGTCATGAATGCATCTTTACCAGCAAATTTTAAGCTATCAAGTGAAACGGTAATTATATTGCACCCAGACTTTGATGGAATTGGTCATAAAATTGATGAAAAATCAAAATTAATTATTGATAGTTTAGAGGTAAAAGACCAGTTAAACCTTAAAGAAATATCTGAATTACTTGGAATCAAAACCGTACAACCCATTATTAAAAAGCTTATAGAAAACAACATCGTTATTTCTCAAGAAGCCCTTAAGGAAAGGTATAGTCCAAAAACAGTCAGTTGCTACCAAGTATCTGAAACATTTAAAGATACTGACCTTATGAATGAATTCATTTCATCTATTGAAAACAAGTCGCAAAAAAAGAAACAACTTGATTCATTGTTGATATTAATTAATGAATCTTCCAAAATCAATAATGCTGTATTAAAAAAAACCTTGGTTGAAAAAGGAGCCAATCTTTCGTCTTTAATGACACTTGAAAAAAATGGTATTATCGAAACCATTCAAAAAAAAATAAGCAGACTACAAAATATAGAGCAAACTAAAAATTCAATACCAAATCTTAGTTCTGATCAAAAAAAAGCCTATTTAAGTATTAAAGATCATTTTAAACAAAAAATGGTTTGCCTTCTACATGGAGTTACAGGGTCTGGTAAAACAACGGTATATATTCATCTAATTCAAGAACAACTTAAAAAAGGCAAACAAGTACTTTATTTGATTCCCGAAATTGCTCTAACTACTCAATTAATCACAAGACTTTCCGTCTACTTTGGTGAACAAATTGGTGTGTACCATTCTCGATTTAATCAAAATGAAAGAATTGAAATTTGGAACAATGTTCTTAGAAATAATAAAAACAAATACAGAATCATCATTGGTGCAAGATCTGCAGTATTTCTTCCTTACCATGAACTCGGCCTTATCATTATTGATGAAGAACACGAAAATACATTTAAGCAAACAGACCCATCACCAAGATATCATGGTAGAGATGTATCATTAATTTTAGCTCAACAACAAAATGCGAAAGTATTATTAGGTACTGCTACCCCATCTCTTGAAAGTTATAACAACGCTGTAAATGATAAGTTCGGTCTTGTTGAATTACATAA
>NZQU01000072.1 GCA_002696025.1 Crocinitomicaceae bacterium | reverse complement strand
TAATTCACCCTTTTTTTGAATATCTGATAGATCATATGGTGGAATAGGTTTATTAATTTGTTTTTTCTCCTCTTTACATGATAAAAGAAGAAATAAAACAAAAAACAAATATGAAAACAAGTGAAAAAAACGCATATAATTAATACGTAAGATATTGATATTTTGTTTGTTTTTAAAGGTTTATAGAACTTAAATGATAATATTTTGTTTATTTGCAATACTTAAACAATGCAATTGGTAAAAAAATTATTCTTTCTATTATTTACTCTTTTTTTTCTGAGTTCGCATTGCATTGCTCAAAGTAATCAAACAATTACAATTTATCTTAAAAGTGAAAAAAACAATGACTTGATTGAGTTTGTCACTTGTAAACTATACAAAAAAAATGATTCCATAATATTTAAGGGGGGATTTTCAGATAATACTGGGCTCATATACTTTGATCAAATCCCTTGGGGACAATACTATGCCATTATAAGCTCATCAAATACCGTTAATGACACCATAGATATTGCTTTAGATCAAACAAATCCTAAATTTATTACTAAAATAACTTTAAAACCTATAAACTCACTTGAATCTGTTGAAATTAGAAGAGAAATCAAACTTATAAACAATAGCATAGATAAGAAAACATACAATGTTTCTAAAGACATGTCATTAAGAGGAGGAACAGCAAATGATGTGCTTAGAAGATTACCAGGTATTGAATTAGATGAAAGTGGCAACATTAGCCTCAGAGGAGATGGATCTGTAAACCTTCTTATTAATGGGAATCAAAGTTCTTTAAGTGGCATTAACGGAAGCACCCTTTTGGATGGACTACCTGCGAGTGCAATTGAAAAAGTAGAAATTATAAATAACCCATCTGCAAAGTATGACCCTGATGGAAATTCAGGAATTATTAATATTGTTTTATCGAAAAAAAAAGAACAGGGCTTAAATATCATCAGCAACTTAAATCTAGGCAGTGGAGATTTGAATAATGGAAATGTAATTGACGGTAATATTAGCGCTAATTATTGGAGTGGTAAACTTTATTTAAATACTTCATACAGCTCTAGACATTTAAGAGGATACAGAAATAACTATTCAGATATTACACAATCATTTGCTGGTGACTCAATTAATTACCTTGATCAAAACAGAATTGGAACAGATTTAAATTATAGTCAAAACTTTAGATTTGGATTGGATTATGACGTTTCAAATACTTTTAAAATTGGCCTTGATTTATTAGGTGTTTTAGGTCAAAGAGATCGAACAGGAGATTTGTGGAATAACCTTTATGATCAAAACAACAATAGAATCGGCTTATGGAATCGATATGCATATGACCCTACAAACAGAAAAAACCTTGAACTTTCATCATACATAAAGCATGATTTTAAAAACAAACAAGGAAAATGGAAGTTATTAATTAATAATTCTATTGGAAAAAGAAACATAGAAGGCTTTTATAATGAAACACATTACCAAGCAGATTCTAGCACTCAAATTGGAGACCCAATTCTTCAACATTTAGAAAACACCGAAAACAATAATATATTAAGTAGTCAATTTGATTTTTCATATGTTTTTCCTGAACAAAAAATAAAAATTGAGTCCGGACTTAAGGCAATTCTAGCCAATCAAGATGTCAATACCTATTCTGAAGCATTTGATTACAATTCAAACACCTATCAAAGCGATACACTTGCAAATTTTTCATACAAATACAATGAGAACATATATAGTGCTTACGGAATATTTGGACAAGAATTTGAGAAATTAAAATATCAAATAGGCCTAAGAGCGGAACAGGCCTACCAAATACCACAACTTGTTAACGACACTAGCATCAGCAATCAATATTTCAATTTATTCCCTTCAGCACATCTAAAATATATCCCCAAAAAATCAATTGAACTTGGCATCAGCTATAGCAAAAGAATAAACAGGGCATCATCTAGTCAACTAAATCCTTTTACAAGCTACGCAGATCCTTTGAATCTAAGAAATGGAAACCCCTACCTCCGACCTGAATACATAAATTCTTTCGAAGCGGCTTTTTTATATCAAGTCAAAGACATTAGTTTTTCTGCAAGTACGTATTACAGATCAAGCAATGATGTGATTTCAAGAATTAAATACTTCAATCAAAACAACACCAATATAATTAGCTATGGAAATATTTATAGTACAGAAAGTTATGGTCAAGAGCTTATTTTTAATATAAAGTTGTTTAGTCGATGGAAACATTCTATTTCTGTTAATGGAAATTACATTAAGTACTATGACGAAAATGAAAGTGTTGTTCAAGAAGGTTATAATTTAATCGCAAAATACAACACAAGTATTGAATTTTGGAACAAAACTGCTGTCGCTCAATTTAATTACAACTATAATGGCCCAAGGGTTATCTTACAAGGAA
This sequence comes from Crocinitomicaceae bacterium, assembly GCA_002696025.1. GTDB lineage: Bacteria > Bacteroidota > Bacteroidia > Flavobacteriales_D > Crocinitomicaceae > UBA952. The sequence goes on along the minus strand of NZQU01000072.1, from coordinate 10,248 downwards.
TGGCACAAAGAAAAGGCCCATTAGATCTTGCTTTTGAAAAGAAAATAGAGAATAAAAATGGAACTTTTTTCATAGGTGCAAGAGTTTCAGACTTATTCAATCAAATGGAATTTTACATTGAACTTGACCAAGATAATTTCAATCAAACATCAAGTTACAAATGGTTATCAAGACGCTTTTTTATTACACTTAAATATAAATTCAGCAGCATTAAAAACTCAAGAAAAGAAATAATAGGCACTCCTGGAACAATTTGGTAAATTAATTGCTATATTTGTTATTAAGAATCTTTCTAAATAGAATGCGGATTGTAATAGCAGATAATAATGAATTAATTAAAATTGGCTTAAGAACCATTATATCCAATAGATTAAACGCTCAAATCATTGGAGAAGCATCTAGTCAAAAAGAATTAATAGATCTCATTAGTAATTTTGATACTGATATTGTTTTAATTGATTTTACTGCTTTAGGCTTTGAAATTCAAACAATAAAAAGAATTAAATCCATTAATAAAAAAATTAAAATTGTTGCCATTACTCCTCCTCAAAACTCTGAAACAATTGCCAGTTCATTGAAAATTGGAATAGAAAGTTATGTAAAGAAGGATTGTGACCTTACTGAAATCATAGATGCCTTGAAAGAAACTTACGAGGGGAATCAATTTTTTTGTGGAGAAATTCTTAAAACAATACAAAAAGCAAATATTGATATTGAAAACTTAAATTTAGAGGAATTAACTTGTGAAGCCGTCATTCTATCAATTAGAGAAAAAGAAATTATTCAATTAATTGCTCAAGGATTAACAAATACTGAAATTTCCGAAAAACTATTTATTAGTAAGCATACTGTTAATACGCACAGAAAAAATATAATGCATAAAATTGGAGTTAAAAATACAGCCGGGATTGTTATTTATGCTGTTAAAACAAATCTTATCTCTCCAAATAAATTCCTTTTTGCAAATCAGATTTCATAAATCAATCCACATTAATTTCTGACCTAGATTAAATAATCGAAAAAAAAATCGATATTTATTGAACCATTCATATTCATAAGTGTAATTAAGAATATAAAATATAAAATCATGCGTTTTTTAATATCCGTACTTCTTTTATTTACTTCAACTATTTACTTCTCTCAGGTAGAAGAAAATAATAATATAGAACCTACATCTAATAGTCTATTAAATAACAAAATAAATGCTGACTCTACAAAAAGGGTTGAAAAAGATAAACTCTTTGATAAAGAAGACGAAGAAGCCGGGGAAACATCTGTTGAAGATGATGGTGATTTACATTTATTTGAAATTCAAAGAAAAAAAGAACTTAAAGCTAGAAAAGCTAGAAAAAAGAATATGAATTATGAAAGTGCACCATCTCAAGAAGTAAAAAAAATCAGCTCATTTAAAAGCGAAAGCATTATCAAAGCAAATAATAAAATTTATAAAAACAAAAAGATTTCTACCTCTCAATCATATCAAAGAAACCCTACTGATGAACAACAAAAGGAAATGAATCAAGCAAATGATATCATTCAACAACAAGCGCCCAATTCATTTGATTATAATTTAAATAAGTACGTTATAGGAAATTACAACACCAATAACTACTCTAATTTAAAATCTGCAGAACAAATAAATCCTAACTCAGAAGAAGTAATAAAGCAAATGGCGGCCCACAATCTAATTATTGATGATGATTTTAAATCAGAATTGTATTTAAAGAAATTAAAAGACAATAAGCAACTGGATGCTCAAAGCATTGATTATTGTGAAGACTTATTAGAATCCACTCCAGAAAATGGAACCTTAATAACTCATGGTATGCTTGATAGCTATGGAGCTCATTACAATCAAATTACAAATAAAAAAAGAACAGATGTTGAAATCATCAACCTTGATTTTCTTCAAAGCAAAACATATCAACAAAAACTAATCAAAAAGGGTTTTTTTATTCCTGATTCTAAAAATATTGATGTTTCATTTTTTAAAGAATTCTGTGAAAATAACAATGATAAAAATATCGCACTTTCTCTTACTATTCCTAAAGATTATTTCATCCCAATCATTGACAAAATATACGTTGTTGGTTTGGTATTTGAGTACCACTTAAACACAACCCCTGATGGATTAATGAAAAAAAATGAAGTTTTATGGAACAATAAAATGAACAAATCAATTATCTCTTCAAAAGAAACTGGAACCATTAAGCTTGCATCAAATTACTTACCCATGCTCCTTAATCTCAGAAAATACTTCAAAGAAAAAGGTGACAATCCAAAAGTTTTAGAAATTGATCGTCAAATTGAACTGATTTCAAAAAAATGTAATAAAACAAAAAAAGTCAGTAAAATTAAAAGCTCGTATTAATGTTAATGCTTCTTCTTCGTACTAATTATCCAGATGAAAGCGATGAAAAATTAATGCGCTTTCTAATCCGTGGAGACAAAAAAGCTTTCGATGAAATTTACCGAAGGTATGCAGGGCCATTAAAAGGCTACTTTAAACGCATGCTATGGAGAGATGATGAAAAGGCAGAAGATTTTGTTCATGATTTATTTGCCAAAATAATTAGAAAACCTGATTCATTTGACACCGAAAGATCATTTAAAACATGGATTTATACAATAGCATGTAATATGTGTAAGAACGAATATAAAAAACAAGAGGTAAGAAAGAACACAAGTATTGGAATCGATCAAAATGAAAATATTTTTGATGAAAATTCTAATTTAATTAAAGAGGTGGAAATGTCACAGTTTGAAGAAGCCCTTAAAGAACAACTTAATAAATTAGACAACAAACATCGAGAAGTTTTTACACTTCGACATATAGACGGATTATCTATAAAAGAAATTGCTGAAATCATTCAAATCAATGAAGGAACAGTTAAATCAAGAATATTTTATGCAACTAAGCAACTTGCTGGAAGATTAAGTGAATACAATACAATAAACCAATAGTTATGGAAGATAAATGTATACATATTATAAAAACAAAATCATATCATTCATTAAACAATGAAGAAAAAGAGCTCATTATAAAGTGGTGTAAAAATGAAGATGATTTTATCTCATTAAAAAACCTACTTATTGGAGTTGAATCTTACAAAGAAAATAACATATCAAAAACAAAAAAAGAAACAAAAAATTCATTAGACGATTTATTCAATGATGTTTACAAGACTAAAAAATNTTCTAAAAAAGGTTTTATAAAAACTTTATTTCCTGAATCACAAGCNTTTTACTTTAAGCCTGGCTTCCAAATTGCAGCCGTTCTTGTTTTGGCATTTTTAGNAATCCCTAAAATATTAGATTTAAATATTGATTCAAACTCAAAAAAAATAGCCAAAACAAATGTTGTTGGTCAAAAAACAAAAACCAACAAAAAAAGCACTCAGAATTTAACAGTACAAGAACGATCTGATTCAAAAGAAATAAAAGAATCTAAAAAAGAAACTCTCATTTCAAAACAAATCAAAAAACCCTCAAAAAATGACACCAAAATAGTTTCTGATATTAATCCTCTGTTCACTGGTGGCAAAAATGATATGATAGCAGCAAATGAGGAGATGCTAAAATTACCAATCGTTATAGCAGACAAAAAAAATGATGCTCTAGTTGTAAATCCAGTAATTGATAATCCTGAAATATTAGATTTACTTAGCCCTACTTTTTAATTCATAAATACTTATATTTGGTTATAAGCTATAGATAAATGAATTACATAAGTAAATATTTTAAATACATATCTCTTAAGACAACTTTTATTTCTTTAATAGCACTTACCTTTTCTATAAGTGCTCAATCCCAAGATTTCATTAAAGGTCAAATTATCGACGATGAAAACAAAGACCCTGTTGCTTTTGCTAAGATTAAAATAAAAAACACACAAATAGGATCAGTTAGCGATTTTGATGGGAATTTTAAATTAAAAATTATTGACACTTTTCCAATCATACTAATGATAAGTCATTTGGAATATGATGAGACCGAACTTGTTGTCAATTCTATAAATCAAAAAATTAAAATTGCGCTAAAAACCAAACAAAGCATCCAAGATATGGGAGATGTTAAAGTTGTGGCGTTTATCAGCGATAAACAAAAAGAATCGCCTTTATCAGTAGAAACAATGTCCTTAAATGCCATCAAAGAAACTCCTGCTACAAATTTTTATGAAGGTTTAAGCCATATGAAAGGAGTTGACTTGACATCTGCTAGCCTTGGTTTTAAAGTTGTTAATACAAGAGGCTTTAATAGTACTTCACCAGTTAGATCTCTTCAAATAATTGATGGAGTAGATAATGCATCTCCAGGATTGAGTTTTGCTTTAGGTAATTTTCTTGGAGCATCTGAACTTGATTTAATGAAAGTTGAAATAGTATCAGGTGCAAGCTCTGCTTTTTATGGCCCAAATGCTTTTAATGGTGTTATAAGTATGCATACAAAAAGCCCCTTTTTATTTCCTGGGTTTTCTGCAAGCGTCAAATTAGGTGAACGAAACTTAAATGAGTATTCAGTTCGTTATGCTCAAGTTTTTAAAAATAAAAAAGACGAAAAAAAATTCGCCTATAAATTTAATTTCTTCTATATGAGGGCCGATGATTGGGTGGCTGATAATTCAAATAGTGTTGCAGGACTTGACACAGATGAATCAAACCCTGGTGGATATGATGCCGTGAACAGATATGGAGATGAGAACCTATCACCAAACATAAATAATGCAACTGACAATCAAGCTATTTGGCAGACACCCGGTCTAGGAAGGTGGCATAGAACTGGATATTGGGAACAAGACATTGTTGATTATGACACTGAAAACCTTAAAACCTCACTTGCATTTCATTATTTATTTAAACCAGACCTTGAGCTAATTGCAGCATCAAATTTTGGTACTGGAACTACTGTTTATCAAGGAGACAACAGGTTTAGTTTAAAAGATATTTTGTTTTTTCAAAACAGACTTGAACTTCGTAAAAAAGATGACTTCTTTGTTAGAGCGTATGCAACTCATGAAGATGCGGGTAACTCATATGATGCTGTTTTGACTGCTTTTTTAATGCAAGATGCTGCAGCAGCAGATTGGGACTGGAATGACAGTTACAGAGAGTACTGGTCAAATAACATTACAGACAGAGTTCGAGATTTAGATGACAATATTGCTTGGTTTCCACAAATAGGAGTACCATTTGATCTAAACGCTATAGATTCTGTTGTAAATGCAAATCCTGATTCTATTAGTGCATGGCATATTGAGGCTGCAAACCATGCCAATACTGCTTATGCTCCTGAAGAAATGTTAGATTATTTCGAGCCTGGAACAGCACGTTTTGATTCTCTTTTAAACGACATTACTTTAAAAACTTCATTTCTTGAAGGAGGATCAAGAATAATGGATAAATCAGCTTTATATCATGTTCATTCTGAAAAAATATTTAATACAGATTTTGCAAAATTCACTCTTGGAGTTAACGGAAGACTTTATCAACCAAGGTCTCAAGGCTCATTATTTAGTGACACAAATGGAGTTGTAATTACCAATAAAGAGGTTGGCGCATATGGTGGTATTGAAAAAAAGATGCTTGATGAAAAATTCATGATAAAAGGGACCTTTAGATTGGATAAGAATGAAAACTTTAAACTACTGCCATCTCCTGCCCTATCATTTATTTGGCAACCCAATTCAAATCACACTATTAGGGGAACTTTTACCTCTGCCATTAGAAACCCAACTTTATTAAATCAATACATGTATTACAATGTTGGACGTGCTAAATTGGTAGGAAATATAAATGGATATGATTCTCTTGTAACTGTTGAGTCATTAAGAAGCTTTATTTATTCACAAGATGTAGATTCTTTAAATTATTTTAATCTTGACCCAATTCAACCAGAAAAAGTCAAATCTATTGAATTCGGTTATCGAGGTACTTTTTTCAACAGAGTTTTTGTTGACTTCAACTATTATTTCAACTTCTATACAGATTTTATTGGATATATAAATGGTGTAGACATATTCGTCACTCAATTTAACACTCCTATTATAAGAGATGTATATCGAATTGCAACAAATTCTAGTGAACAAATAACAACTCAAGGAGCCGCAATCGGAATCAATTACTATTTGGGAGATTTTTTCGCTTTAAATGGAAACTATTCATGGAATGTCCTAAACAAAAAAAGCGATGACCCTATTATTCCAGCATATAATACTCCTGAGCATAAATTCAACCTTGGCTTTAGAGGACGAGATATCAAAATTAAAGGAACCAAATTTAAAGGCTTTGGTTTTAACATCAATTACAAATGGATAGAAGGCTTTGTATATGAGGGGTCTCCACAATTCACTGGAAGTGTTCCTACCTATTCATTGCTTGATGTTCAGGTTAATCAAAAAATAACAAAACTTAATTTAACGGTTAAAATTGGAGCTTCAAATGTTCTTAACAATAAGGTTTTACAAGTATATGGCGGACCATTTGTAGGACGAATGATCTATGGCTCTATTACATTTGACTGGGAAAATAAATAAGCGAATATTCTACTTTAGTTAGTATAATTAGCATTTAATAACGTAAATTAGCAATCTAATACAAATAAATATATACAATTATGAAGCAAATTATTACATGTTTACTTTTTAGCATGGCCATTATTGGGTCATCATTTTCTCAGACTCGCTATGTTGATGAAGTTTTTACAAGCGTTGATGTAGATAGCAATATTTTATATTCAACTAACTTTTCAGTACTCGCTGGAACACCTATTCCAACGGGAGCTGGACCTATACCTGCTCTTGAAATGGAAGTTTATTCACCTTCTGGTGATACAGAAACAAACAGACCATTAATTATCCACATGCATACAGGTACTTTTTTACCTATTATTCACAATGGAAACCCAACAGGTTCTCGTTTTGATGCAGCCACATCATTAATGTGTGAAGGATATGCTAAGAGAGGTTATGTTGTTGCAAACATTGAATACCGATTGGGATGGAACCCTATGGATAGTACTCAAGCATTAAGAGCTGCAAGTTTAATGAAAGCAGTATACAGAGGCATCCAAGATGCTAAAGCAGCTGTTCGTTACTTTAGAAAAGACTATGCTACAAATAGCAATAGCTACGGAATAGATACTTCTAAAATCATTCTTTCTGGACAAGGTTCTGGTGGATGGATTGCATTAGGATATGCAACTGTTGATAAACTTGCCGAAATTCAATTGCCTAAATTTTTAGATTTAACTGACCCAAATAACCCTGTTGCATTACTTGATACTGCAGTAATCGGAGATTGGGACGGATTTGGTGGAAACCCTGCATTAAACATGGACAATCACGCTGGTTATTCAGATGATGTTCACTGTGTATTAAGTATGGGAGGTGGTATTGGTGACTTGAGTTGGCTTGAAGCTGGCGACGTACCAATGGTTGCTGTTCATTGTCCAACTGACCCAGTTGCAACTTATACAACTGGTGATGTTTCTGTTCAACAAATCGGAATTGTTACAACTGATATTAGTGGAGGTTATGATGTCTTAACAAAAGCAAATGCATTAGGAAACAATGATGTATTTAATAATGCTGGGTTCAATGATCCATATACTCAAGGAGCTCAAGCAGCTTCTCTTGTTGCTCAAGGAATGGTTGACATTGGAGGAACAACTGTTGGTGCACCAGTTGATAATTTATTCCCATACATAACTGGTAATCCTTATGAATCATCTCCTTGGGACTATTGGGATTCAACTGTTACTGTTGACTTAATAGCGCCTGCTGTTGGTTTAACTTCTGCTGAAGGGATCGCAGCACATCAAAATGGAATCACTACCAATCCAGACATGAATGTTATGAAAGCCATGGCTTTTATTGATTCTACACTTGGTTTTTTCTGTAGAAGAGCTGCAATGGCGACAGGTTTAATTACTGCTGATGTAAATAACTTAGATTTAAACAACAGCATTTCAATGTTCCCTGTACCTGCTTCAAACATGTTAACAATAACATCTAATGACCAGCAGATAAATGGAGTTGAAATATTTACTGTTACCGGTAAGCTTGCATTAAGTAAATCAAATGTTAATTCTAATGTACTTGAATTAACTGAACTTAATTTACCAGCTGGTATTTATGTTGTTAATACGAATACCAATAATGGAATGATTTCTAAAAAACTTATTATTCAATAAGAAATAATAATTTATATGAATTCAAAAGCCCCTCGAAAGGGGCTTTTTTTTATGATTCGTCTAAAGTATTGATCTTATCCATAAAATCAAGTACAATCTCATCTAAATCATCTGTACCCGACAATACATTCATCATCCCATACATGGGCGCTGTATTTTCTTTATGAATGTCATCGGAAGAGGATTGAGTCTTTTGAAATTTTGAAATTGTTCCTTTTGGTAAAACCTTTTTTAATCCTTTTACCAAGCCTACCTGAAGTTTATCTCCTAATTTGCTTAAGTTAAATTTTTTAACTTCTTGAACACAGCTATTTAAGTCTTTTAAAAATTCATCTACTATATCTTTGTGAATATAGTTAACTGTAAAATGAAGACTAGGCGGCAAATGTTGTCTTTCAAAGTGCCATCCTTTCTTGTTTAATAAATCTGCTAATTGATAAACATTTATATGCTCAGATTGAAAAGAAAAAATACTCATCTCTGGTTGTTCAATAATAGAGAGCTCTTCAATAAGTTTGACACCATCGATTAATTTTTGTGTTGTTTTCATGGTAACTTCTGCCATATCCAGATAACCCTCCTCTCCTATTCCATTAATTGCAGCCCAAGAACCGGCTATACATCCGCCAGGTCTTGTACCTCCAATAGTTGGAGATCCATACACACCCCCATTCCATTTTGTATATACTGAAAATTGAAATTTTCTAAGATCTGCATTCCTATATAAAATTACTGATGAGCCTTTTGGAGCATAGCCAAACTTATGAAGATCAGCAGAAATAGATGTTACCCCTCTTAAATTAAAATCAAATTCAGGTATTGGATATCCTAATTTTTTTATAAATGGCAATAAAAAACCACCTATACATGAATCAACATGACACAAAATATCATTCTTAAAAGCCAATTCTGATATTTCAGAAACTGGATCCATTAATCCATGTGGATATGATGGAGCTGAGGCAACTAGTAATATTGTGTTTTCATTAATTTCATTTTCAATTGCAGCAGAATCAGCCCTGTAATTTTTAAGAGGTACAGACTTAAAATGCACACCAAAATATTGAAAACCTTTGATAAATGCAGGATGAACAGATGCAGGCACAATTACCTCTGGATTTTTAATGTTTGGTTTGTGTTTTTTAGCCCAATCTCTAGCCGATTTAACAGCTAATAAAATACTTTCTGTACCTCCAGATGTAATATTTCCCCTTACTTTATTATCTCCATTAAAAAGATCGGAACACATTGCTATTACTTGCGATTCCATTTTGGTTAAACTAGGAGTTGCTCCAGGGTTTAAAGCATTATCAGAATAATATTGATCGTAAATCTCTTTAATCATACTTGCCCTATCATCTCCAGGATGATAAACCAAACAAAAAGCTTTTCCTTTTCTCCATTGTACATCCTTGATCTTGTTTTCTTTAACAAAAGCCAACAATTCTTCTTTAGTTTTTGCTTTTTTGGGAAATTGCAACTTATTTTCTGTCATATCCATTAAATAAAGTGTTTTTTTAAAAAAGTATTTGCATTCGAAAAAAATATTTTATGCATTATATTTTCGGGAGTATAATCAAACCACAGATCTTTTTTAAATTCTGTTTCTGATAAATAATTAATTAAATCAGATTTTAATTGAGTGATTTTTGACATTTTATCATAATCGTCAAAATGTGTAATAATACCATCAAAATCTGAACCTAAAGACAAAATATCCCAAGCTGTTTTATTTCCAGCTGCTTCAATATAAAAAAATATATTATCAAAAATAAGCTGTAAATATGCTTCTTTTCTGATTGTTTTATTTTTTATTTCTTCAATTTTCTTTAGTCTTCTAATTCCTGCATAGCGACCTTTGTCAAGCATCACCCCTATCAATCCATTACTTTCATTTATATATCTAATCTCCTCCTTAGATAAGTTGATACTCCATGAAAAGAACTTGCTGTTTAAAACTTTTTTTTGATTGTCTTTATCTTTAATAGAATCTGCAATAGTATCGAAACCATTAACTGCTGTATGGCTAGAAATGATTGGTATGCGATCATTGGGGTT